>CAZUSM010000039.1:0-12192 GCA_964623675.1 uncultured Oscillospiraceae bacterium | reverse complement strand
CTGTCCATCGCGTTTTCGGGCGGCTCGGTCATGGGCATGTGCGTGGTCGGCCTCGGCCTTTTGGGGTGCAGCCTGATATACATAATCACGGGCGATTATAACATTCTGTTCGGCTTCTCGCTGGGCGCGTCGTCCATCGCGCTGTTTGCGCGCGTTGGCGGCGGCATTTACACCAAGGCGGCCGACGTGGGCGCTGACCTTGTGGGCAAGGTCGAGGCCGGGATTCCGGAGGATGACCCTCGCAACCCCGCCGTCATCGCCGACAACGTGGGCGACAACGTGGGCGATGTGGCCGGTATGGGCGCGGATCTGTTTGAATCTTACGTCGGCGCGCTTGTGTCCGCGCTGACGCTCGGCGTGACGGCGCGCGGCGCGCTCTTTGAGGGCGCGGGCGCTCTCTATCCCCTCGTCATCGCGGCGGTTGGCATAATCGCGTCGATTATCGCGACGTTCTTTGTGCGCGGCAAGGACAATTCCAACCCGCACAAGGCGTTGAAAATGGGCTCTTATGTATCTGCGGGCATCGTGGCCGTGGCGTCGGTTTTTCTGAGCAAGCTGTTCTTCGGGCGGCTGTATTGCTCCGCCGCGATAATCGCCGGCATCGTCGTCGGCCTTGTCATCGGCATCGTGACCGAGGTTTACACCTCGGAGGATTACAAGTCCGTCAAGCGCATTGCCGACCAGTCCGAAACCGGCTCGGCCACCACCATCATCAGCGGCGTGGCCGTCGGCATGAAGAGCACCTGGGTGCCCATTCTCCTCATCTGCCTCGGCATTTACATTTCTTATTCCGTCACCAATGACCTTTACGGCATCGCGCTGGCCGCCGTGGGCATGCTGTGCACCACCGGCATCACCGTCGCCGTTGACGCTTACGGCCCCATCGCCGACAACTCCGGCGGCATTGCCGAGATGAGCGGCCTTGACCCGCACGTGCGCGAAATCACCGACAAGCTCGACGCCGTCGGCAACACCACCGCCGCGATGGGCAAGGGCTTCGCCATCGGGTCTGCCGCACTGACGGCGCTGGCGCTGTTCGTCTCCTATGCGACCGAGGTTCAGCTCGCAACGCTCGACCTGCTCGACCCCTACGTTGTCATCGGTCTGCTCATCGGCGGTATGCTGCCGTTTGCGTTCTCGGCAATGACGATGGATTCCGTGTCCAAGGCGGCATACAAGATGATTGAAGAGGTTCGCCGCCAGTTCCACGAGATTCCCGGCATTTTGGAGGGCAAGGCTCGCCCGGATTACTCCTCCTGCGTGTCCATCTCCACGCGCGCGGCGCTGCACGAGATGATAGTTCCCGGCATCATGGCCGTGGCCGCGCCCCTCGCCGTGGGCATACTGTTCGGCGCAGGCGCGTTGGGTGGCCTGCTGGCCGGTTCGCTCGTGACCGGCGTGCTGCTGGCCATTTACATGTCCAACTCCGGCGGCGCGTGGGACAACGCCAAGAAATACATTGAGGAAGGCCACCACGGCGGCAAAGGCTCGTCCGCGCACAAGGCCGCCGTCGTCGGCGATACCGTCGGCGACCCGTTCAAAGACACCTCCGGCCCGTCCATCAACATCCTCATCAAGCTGATGACCGTGGTTTCCCTGGTGTTCGCCCCGATATTCATCAAGTTTGGTGGGCTGCTGTAAGGAGAATTATTTCTTATTTAACATATAGTCTTTATTGTATAACAGGCACAAGCCGAGGCAAATCGCCTCGGCTTGTGTTTGTTGTATTATAATTGAGAAAGGCTCACATCAGGCTGCGGTAGAGGGCTTCGATTTCTTTTTCGCTGGTTTCGCGGGGGTTACCGGGGCAGCAGGCGTCGGCGAAGGCGCTTTCGGAGAGGAACTTGACGTCTTCTTCCTTGACGATTTCTTTGAGATCGGCGGGAATACCGACGTCGGCAGAGAGCTTCTTGACGGCGGCGATGGCGGCGTCGCGATACTCGTCCTGCGTCATGCTGTCAACGCCCTCGACGCCCATGGCCTTGGCGAGCGCCTTGTACTTTTCGCCGGTGTATTCCTTATTATACTCCATGCCGGTGGGCAGGATGATTGCGCAGGCGACGCCGTGCGGGGTGTCATAGAGCGCGGAAAGGCCGTGCGCCATGCTGTGCACCACGCCGAGACCGACGTTGGAGAAGCCCATGCCGGCGATGTACTGGCCGAGCGCCATGCCCTTGCGTCCGTCGGGGTCGTTGTTGACCGCGTCGCGGAGGTTGGCGGAAATGAGGCGGATGGCTTCGAGATGGAACATGTCGGTCATCTCCCATGCGCCCTTGGTGATGAGACCCTCGATGGCGTGAGTGAGGGCGTCCATACCGGTGGCGGCGGTGAGGGCGGCGGGCATGGAGGACATCATATCCGGGTCGACAATCGCGACTTCGGGGATGTCATTGGTGTCAACGCAGACGAATTTGCGCTTTTTCTCAACATCGGTGATGACATAGTTAATCGTGACCTCGGCGGCAGTGCCGGCGGTGGTGGGGACGGCGACGGTGAAAACAGCGTGCTTTTTCGTGGGGGCAACGCCTTCGAGAGAGCGCACGTCGGCAAATTCGGGGTTGTTGATGATGACGCCTACGGCCTTGGCAGTGTCCATGATGGAGCCGCCGCCAACGGCGACGATGCAGTCGGCATTGGCATCCTTGAACGCTTGGACGCCGTTCTGAACATTTTCAATGGTGGGGTTGGGCTTGATGTCGGTGAAAAGCGCCCACTCAATCCCCTTTTCCTTCATGGGGTCGAGAATCTTGTTGATCACGCCGCTTTTGACGACGTGCTTGCCGGAGCAGACCAGCGCCTTTTTGAAGCCGCGAGAGGCAAGCTCGTTGCCGATCTCGTTGACCGCGCCCGCGCCGTGATAAGAAACGGTATTCAGTACTATTCTGTTTGCCATGATATAGCCATCCTTTCAAATTTGAATTGATATACTATAATAATATCTTTACGACAGATATAGCATAGCATAATGCACAAGGAATATTCAACAGCAAGTTTCAAAATCGGCGATTTGCCGCAAATGTCGGTGTATCGCGGTGAAATCGTGGGCGGGTTTTGTACAGAATGACAATGAATTAACAATCATGTTGTGCACTCCCCTGCCCTGCTTTGCCTGACGGTGCGGTTGGGGGATGATTATTTTATATGTGGGCAACTCACTGTTGCTCACTCGCGTGTGCAGACGGTGATGAAATCCGAGGCGGCGGTGGGGAGATGCTTGCCGCGACGCCATATCAAAAGAATCTCCGTTTCGAGGGACTCTTCATCAATCGTTTGAAGGCGAAGTCCGTTGCATAAACTCGACATCGAGGCGGGGAAAATCGCGGTGGCCAAGCCCTCGCGCGCCCAGAGGACAGCGCCGCGCGCGTCATCACAGACGCAAAAAACATCCGGCTCAAGGTCTTTGGCGCGGAAAGCGTCGCAAATCAGCTTTTCATAGCGCCGATATAATATGAGAGGACGGTCGGTGAGCGAATCGAGCGTCACTGTCCCCTCTTGCTCGGCGCGAAGCGCGGGAGACGAGACGGCAATCATCGGCTCGCGGCATAAAACAGCGTGTTCGACAGCATCCAGCGTGAGCGGCGTGCGCACGACGGAGACGTCGATGATGCCGTCCATGAGGGAGTTGAAAAGAGAAAAGGTCGTCCCGTCGTGCACCTCGAAGTTCACTTCCGGGTTTTCGCGCGCGAACTGAGCGATGTGCGGCATCATGGGCGCGACCGTCGACGACGTGAGGCCAAGTCGCAAAACGCGCTTTTTGCCGAAGCTCGCAAGCTCTTGCTTGGTAGAGCCGGCGTAGCTCAAAAGCTCGCCCGCGCGGCTATACAGCAGCTTGCCGGCGTCGGTGAGCGTGACGCCGCTGCGGCTGCGCTCAAAAAGACGGACGTTCAGTTCCTCTTCGAGGAGCTTAATTTGATAGCTCAGCGGCGGCTGGGACATGTTCATGCGCCGAGCAGCCTCGTTTATGCTGCCGGTGTCGGCAATTTCGCGAAAATATTCAAGCTGGCGAAGATCCATTTGATTCACCCATTCAAAAATAATATAACAAACCCATAAAAACAATATTATTCATATTGATAATAAAGTATTATACTGTCGTTGTCAAGGACAGAAAAGAATTGGAGATGAGAGAGTGAAAAATCTTTGGGTTTACCTCAAGGAGTATACGAAGGAGAGCATACTCGCGCCGCTTTTCAAGCTGTTGGAGGTCGTTTTTGACTTGCTAGTGCCGATTGTGGTGGCGCGGATGATAAACATCGGCGTGGCGGAAAACAACCGCGGGTATATATGGGGCTGCTTTGCCGTGCTGGTGGTGATGGCGGCGCTGGGGCTTTTGAGCAGCTTCACGGCGCAGTTTTTCGCGGCCAAGGCCAGTGTGGGCTTTGCGGCGAAGCTGCGTCAGGCGCTTTTTGACCATATTCAGCGCTTTTCGTTCGCGGAGCTTGACACAATCGGCTCGGACACGCTGATAACACGCATCACAAACGACGTCAACCAAGTGCAAAACGGCGTGAACATGGGGCTGAGGCTGCTGTTGAGAAGCCCGTTCGTTGTGTTCGGCGCGATGATTATGGCGTTCACGATTGACGTTGAATGTGCGCTTGTTTACGCGGTGGCGATTCCGGTGCTGTTCGCGGTGGTGTTTGCGATTATGCTGTCGAGCATTCCGCTTTTCAAAAAGGTTCAGGCGGGGCTTGACCGCGTGACGGGCATGACACGCGAAAATCTGACCGGTGTGCGCGTAATACGCGCATTTTGCCGCGAGGAGCAGAGCGTGGACGAGTTCGAGGCGAGCAACAGAGAGCTGACGCGCCTGAATGAGTTCGTCGGGCGTATTTCCGCGTTGCTTAATCCCGTGACCTACGTGCTGATCAACCTTGCGGCGGTGTTTCTCATCGACCGCGCGGCGATTCAGGTGAACATAGGCGACATCGCGCAGGGCGACGTTGTGGCGCTTTATAACTACATGCTGCAAATCATTGTGGAGCTGATAAAGCTGGCGTCGCTCATCATCACGCTGAACAAATCGCTGGCGTGTGCCGGGCGCGTGGCGGGCGTACTCGCCATTGAGCCGAGCATGGAATACCCCGACGGGGCGGCCGTCGGCGCGGCAAGCGCGCCGCAGGACGCAGACGCGGTGCGGTTTGAAAACGTTTCGTTCACGTACAAAAACGCGGGCGCGGCGAGCCTGACGGATGTGAGCTTTTCCGCCGCGCGCGGGGAGACAATCGGCGTAATCGGCGGGACAGGATCAGGCAAGTCCACTCTCGTCAGCCTCATCCCCCGCTTTTATGACGCCACGGAGGGCGCGGTCGCGCTGTCCGGGCGCGACGTGAAGGACTACACTCGCGCCGAGCTTTGCGAAAAGGTGGGGATAGTGCAGCAGCGCGCGGTGCTGTTTCAGGGCACGATACGCGAAAACCTGCTGTGGGGCAACGAAAACGCCACGAATGACGCGCTTTGGAGCGCGCTGGAGGCGGCGCAGGCGGCAGACGTTGTGCGCGCAAAGGACGGGGCGCTTGACTTCGAGCTGGAGCAGAACGGGCGCAACCTTTCCGGCGGGCAGAGACAGCGCCTTGCCATCGCGCGCGCACTCGTGAAAAAGCCGGAGATATTGATACTCGACGACAGCTCGTCCGCGCTGGACTTCGTAACCGACGCGGCACTGCGCCGCGCACTGCACAGCTTTTCTGCCGGGATGACGACGTTCATCGTGTCTCAACGCATTGCGTGCATACGCCAAGCGGACAAGATACTCGTTCTCGACAACGGCCACCTCGCCGGGGTAGGCGCGCATGACGAGCTTATGCGCTCGTGCGCGCTGTACCGCGAAATCTACTTCTCGCAGTTCCCGGAGGAACGGGCGGCGTATGAGAAAGGGGGCGAGCGCGCATGAAAAAGAAAAACGAAAACATCAACAGCGGCGAGGTTTTGAAAAAGCTGCTGGGGCGCATTGCGCGCTATCGGGTTCTGCTGGTGCTGAGCATCATTCTCGCGGCGGCAACCGTGGTCTTGCAGCTTTATGTTCCGTTTTTGTTCGGCGCCGCGATTGACTGCGTAATCGCGGCGGGGCGCGTGGACTTTGCGGCGATGTGGGGTTATCTGAAAACGATAATCCTGTGCGCGGCACTGTCCGGCGCGACGGGGTACATCATGAGCCTCATCAACAACCGCATGACCTATCGCGTGGTGCAGGACGTGCGCTCGCAGGCCATTCGACACATTCAGCGCTTGCCGCTTTCTTATCTCGACCGGCACAGCACCGGCGACATTGTCTCGCGCATCATTGCCGACGCGGACATACTCTCCGACGGGCTTTTGCTGGGGTTCACGCAGCTATTTTCCGGCGTGGTGACCATCGCGGTGACGCTGGTGTTCATGTTCTCGAAAAACGTGTGGATAACGCTGTTCGTGCTGCTGTTGACGCCAATGAGCTTTCTTGTGGCGAAATTCGTCTCCTCCCGGTCGTACACCATGTTCCGCAAGCAGAGCGAGACACTAGGCCGCCAAACGGCGCTGATTGAGGAGCTAATCGGCGGACAGAAGGTCGTGCGCGCGTTCGGCTATGAAAAGCGCGGCTCGGCGCGCTTTGCCGAGGTGAACGAGGAGCTGCGCAATTACAGCCAGCAGGCCGTGTTTTACAGCAGTCTGACCAACCCCTCCACGCGCTTTGTCAACAACGTGATATATGCCGGGGTGGCGCTCATCGGCGCGCTGATCATTCCCTCCGGCGCGCTGACCGTGGGCGGGCTGTCGGTGCTGCTGAGCTATGCCAACCAGTACATGAAGCCGTTCAACGACATAAGCTCGGTTGTGACGGAGATGCAAAACGCGCTGGCATGCGCCGCGCGGCTGTTCGCGCTGCTTGACGAACCAGAGGAAAGCCCCGACGCCGAGGGTGCGCTCCCCACCGTCGAGGGTCAAGTGGACATTGACGGGGTTGCGTTCAGCTATGACAAAGGAAAAAAGCTGATCGAAGGGTTCAACCTGCACGTTCGCCCCGGTATGCGCGTGGCCGTGGTCGGCCCGACGGGGTGCGGCAAGACGACGTTCATAAACCTGCTCATGCGCTTTTATGACACCGACGCGGGCAAGATACGCGTGGACGGGAAAGAGATAAAAACCCTCAGCCGCCACGCTCTGCGCTCAGGCTACGGCATGGTGCTGCAGGACACGTGGATAAAGCAGGGCACGGTGCGCGAGAACATCGCGTTCGGCAAGCCCGACGCGACGGATGAGGAGATAATCGCCGCCGCGAAGGAGGCGCACAGCTGGGAGTTCATTCGCCGTCTGCCGCAGGGGTTGGACACCGTTTTGCGCGAGGACAGCATAAGCCAGGGGCAAAAGCAGCTTCTTTGCATCACGCGCGTGATGCTCGCCCTGCCGCCGATGCTGATTCTCGACGAGGCCACCAGCTCAATCGACACGCGCACAGAGCTTTTGATTCAAGAGGCGTTCGACAAGCTGATGCAGGGGCGCACGAGCTTCATTGTCGCCCATCGCCTGTCCACAATACGCTCGGCAGACCTGATTCTCGTCATGCGCGACGGCAGCATAATCGAGCAGGGCACGCATGACGCGCTGCTTGAGCGCGGCGGGTTTTATGCCACGCTGTATAACAGTCAGTTTGCTCAGGTTGAATAAACAGAAAAAATGAACGCAAAAATTGGGCTTGGCGCAAGGTGCGTCAAGCCCACAACACTATTATTATAACTCTTTCTTGTGCATGATGTCAACAAAATGCGGCGTGGCTATGCCAATGGGAGCGCAATTTCGGCGTTCGGCACAAATTGGGGTGCGAAAGATGGTACAGGTTGCCTATTGAAATCGGCAGCGGGATTTGGTATATTACAGTCAGAAAGGGTGATACCGATGTACAAGTAAAAGACCCCGCACCGTGACGAGCACGGGGAGCTGGGGCCGGCGCTGTATATCAAAATATCAGGAGGACAAAGGCGGCACAGAGCTGATCTCGCTTGAGATGTCCCGTAGGGGAAAATGAGTGCCGGAGTTGAGTGTCCCGTTGAGAGGCAGCACCGATGAATCCGGCGATTCGCCGGAAATCCGCAGAAAGAGAGGTTAACCAAAGATGCTCGATACTAAGAACTCAGAGAAGTGACCCTTGATCGCTGACGATGTTGTGTGCGGTCAAGGGTCACTTCTTTTTTTATGCCGTTTTTCGTTTTCACCCGGCTATATTGCGGTTTGGGACAATAAAACGGCGGTGCAGCCGATGAGTCGGTGCACCGCAGAATATTTGTACAACCCCAAAAAAGCGAACAATACACTCAGCCGTTTCATTCAACGACTGAGAGTAAAGTTGCGAGGCGCAAAATTGCAGAAACGCAGAAGCGGTTGAGCAAAATCAGTTGAGTTCTTTGAGATTCTTGATGCAATCGGGGCAGACGAATCTTCCCTTGTACGGGGTGATATCGCGAACGCTGTCGCAGAAGACGCAGGCGGCCTGATACTTGTGGAGAATGATATCCTCACCCTCAACGTAAATCTCAAGCGCGTCCTTTTCGGCGATATCAAGCGTGCGGCGCATCTCAATCGGGAGAACTATACGACCCAGCTCGTCAACCTTTCTGACTATTCCTGTAGATTTCATCCTTCTACACTCCTCTGTTTTTGTTTTTTGTGGCGAGAGGCAAAAATTGTCTCTCATAGCTTATAATTACCCACTGCCTCATTATAACATGAGATTTTTTACAGTCAACAGAAATTTTCAATTTCCGCAAAAATTTTAACGCTTTTTTACAGTTTATTCATTTTCTCGACGTGGTTATACCAATTGCGTCAAAGTTTGTTTATTTTTACTGCCCGCAAAGCACTAAAGGGCGCAAGTTCCTCTTGTATTATCCAAGAAAAGCATGTATAATATCAATAATGCTTCAAATTTTGAAAGCTAAATTGCCGCCGAGTCGGCGGCGCGCCTATGGAGGATATAGAGATGAGCAAGTACAAGCGCCGCTATGGCGACCGAAAAGAGGGGCGGCTTCTGCGCTCGCTGCCGCCGTTCAACAAATTCATCCCGTACATAATGCCCACACGCAATGACGGCTGCAACCAATACGAGGAGAGCTTCGAGATAACGGCGCTTGACCGCCGTTTGCGCCAGTTGCGCGTGGCCGGGTACAAGGGCATCGGCATTTTGCATTTCCTCATCGCCGCGTACATTCGCGGGGTGTCGATGCTGCCGGGGATAAACCGCTTTGTGGTTGGCCGCCGCGTTTATGCGAGAGACAACATTGAAATCGTCATGACTGTCAAGCGCGAGCTGGCACTCAATGCAACGGAGACGACGATAAAGGTCGTTTTCGAGCCGACGGACACGATTTTCGACGTTTACCGCAAGATGAACGAAAAAATCGACGAGATAAAAGCCACGGCCGACAACAACAACACCGAGGACGTGGCCGAGGCGCTGACCAAGGTGCCGCGCTTCCTCATCCGCTTTGCCATCACCGTGCTGCGCGTGATGGACTATTTCGGCTGGATTCCGCAGAAGCTGTTGAATGCAAGCCCGTTCCACGGCTCAATGATAATCACCGATATGGGCTCGCTGCGCATAGGACCGATTTATCACCACATTTATAACTTCGGCACTCTGCCGGTGTTCATCGCGTTCGGTGCGAAGCGCCACGCGTATGAAATCGACCGCCACGGGCAGGTTGTGGACAACAAGTATGTTGACCTCAAGTTCGTGCTCGATGAGCGCACAGTCGACGGCCATTACTACGCGCAGTTTCTGCAAGCATATCGCTATCTCTTCGCCCACCCCGAAATCCTCGAATCCCCCCCGACAAAGGTCGTGGAGGACATATACTGAGGAGAACAGAATATGTCAAAACAGCCGCCCGTTTGGGCGGCTGTTTCGATATAGAACTAACTTATGTTCATCTTGTTATAAAGGAATTCGTACTCATACATGGTGGACTTGGTGTTAATCATGCTGTTGAACGCGTCAAAGCCGTATTTTTCCGCCAAGGTCTGTTCATCGGAAAAGAGATTGACCCCCATGCCGAGGCGATTTCCCTCAATCTGCACACCCATCGCCGCGAGAGTCGAGGGAAACATATCAAGCTGTGTAAACACTCTGTTCTTGCTGTTCACAGGTTCAACCGCAGAGTTGAGAAAACAGTTATATATGTAGCGATTCTCATAAAAGCCGAGAGTATTGGTCATATAATCATTGTCCATGGTGCAATGGTCGCCGACTATGATGACTGTGGTATTTTCATAGAAGTCCTGCTGTTTGAGCCATTCTATAAAATCGTTCAACTGGCGGCTTGCGCATGAATAAACTGTTTGATACTGGTCTGTATGGCCATCAATACAGAGGTCGCAAACAAAGCCGCCCGATGGGTGCGTATCCGCAGTAAGAATTGTTATCGCAAATGGTTTTTCTTCACGTGAGGCTTGATTGAGACATTGTTTTGCGTATTCATATACAAATTTGTCCTCCATGCCCCACCAATTGTTCCAATAATCATCGTCGATAATTCCATCAGTTCTTGCGGAATAAAAGTCATTTATGCTATCTGCTGAATGCTGTGAATAGTAGCGATCTCTTCCGCCAAAGGAGGCGTTCGAGCCTATAACCAAAGCTTGATAATAGCCATTCTCATTGAGAATATCAGACAATGTAACCACTCCGGGTAAAAATTCGCTATATCTGCCATACTCATTCCCCTCAATACCGGAAGGCAGTTTTAATGGAACGCCCGCACTCTGAGCTACCATTGCACCAACAGTCCATGTCGCGCCGTTACACTGTTGACAGCCACCTACCCCCCCATTTTGGGAGAAGTTGACATTGCTTTCTGCAAGGCTGTATAATTCGGGAATAATGTTTTCGGAATATGCGCCGCCGTGGGAAGTGTCGAAAAACGTGGTCTCCATTGATTCGAGGAATATGTATATCAAATTGCGCTTGTTTTCGGGGAAAGTCAGCTGAGTTTCCGCCGGGTATACATACTCGCTGTCAAAAATCTTGCTGTCTGTCATGGAAACCTTTATATATGCAGTCAGTCCGGAGAGATTTGCCGCTTTGAGCGTGAAAACGCCGAAAAACGCAAGGCACAACACAGCACGAACAGCATAAGAAAACGGATAAAGGCGTATGGTTTTATTCTTTATGCGGATGCATATCGCGCTGTCGGATCGGAAAAAGAGCAGGAACACGATAAGCGCGGCCGCAAGTAAAGAAACGACCAAGGTTTTGCAGATATAATCAACAACCAAGCCGCTTTCGACGCCACTAAGCTCGGAGAACATGGTGAACAAAATGGAATCAAAACCGATATCGCCGTATTTGCCGATATACCACTTCGCCGTCGCATAGGCAAGCACGGCAAACACGACCAAAAACGCCAAAACGACATTGAAAATCTTGCCGATTGTTTTTATTGTTGATTCAGTTTTCTTTGTTTTCTTCATTATTACTTTTCTTCACCAATATATTTTTATTTTCTAAGAGTATTGCGATAAACGCAAAAACAATCGCCATGGGAATCGCAAATATGAGATAATCAACCGACATTTGCATGGTCATATTCGCAGACAAGGCCGTTGATGTAATCGCAACTTGGAACAAGCCCATCTTGATAAGTATACACGCGACATTGATGAAAAGATTTGCGGTGGCATAGCAATAAATCATGCCGCGGACGGAAAGCTTAATCTTCCTCATGTGGTCAACAAGAGCAACCGATAACACCGCCGGAAAAAACAACGTTATAAACCCAAGCATTTTATCACTCCTTGAAATATATATGATGATTATAGCATAATAAAAGCAAAACGCAAGCAGACAAAGGCAATTTCATATCTTTTTCAGTCAAAAAGGCACAATTGAGCACGGTCTGTCAAAACGGAACGACAAAGAATGCGCCGTGTGCGGTACTGGATTATTCGGTGCTCATCGGCGCAAATAGCTTGTCGCAAAAAGGAACTGCCGAAAAATGAGCTTGCGGCAGTTCCCTATTGCATTTATCACTTTTCGCCTTGCGATTACATGGACTCCGGGGCGGAGACGCCGAGGAGGTCGAGGGCGTTCTTGAGGGTGATTTCGAGCGCCATGACGAGGCCGACACGCTGGTTGGTGAGTTCGGGGTCGTCGGGGTTGTTGACGCGGGCGACGTTATAGTAGCTGTGATAGAGCTTGACGAGGGAGATGATGTACTCGTTGAC
>CAZUSM010000038.1:0-12344 GCA_964623675.1 uncultured Oscillospiraceae bacterium | reverse complement strand
GCGACGAAGAAGCCCTCAAGCAAGCCCAAGCCCAAACAATAGTCCACACCGCCGAAGAACTCTACGCAGTCCTGACGGGTGAGTGATTATAATAGTAAAATCACAGATACACCAATGACATCAATGACCGCCCCACAAAGGCGGTCATTGCGCTTTGTTCATAAGGTGTCCCCAATATCCTTAGCAGAATGTTAACACCACATGGGCGTATAATGGGGGTGCTATATTACAACAGACAGCACACCGGAGGGACGTTTTATGGATATATGGAAAGAGCTTCGCGACGAGGGAATAAACGCGTCGCTGTTGGATGAGATTCGCGCGTTTCGCGCCGAACACGGCGTGGCGGACGCGGCGCGGCCGCGCGTGCCCGCGCCGCAGTATCTTTACTACGGGCGCGAGATTTGGGAGAGCGCGGCCACGGCGCTTTTGAGCGGCGAGCATCTGCTGCTCGCCGGCCCCAAGGCCACCGGCAAAAACGTGCTCGCGGAAAACCTCGCGGCGGTGTTCGGCCGCCCTTGCTGGGACGTGTCGATGTACATCAACGTGGACGCGGCCTCGCTCATCGGCGCAGACACCCTGCGCGACGGGCAGGTGGTTTTCCGCGAAGGGCCGATTTGCCAATGCGCGCGCATGGGCGGCTTCGGCGTGCTCGACGAGGTCAACATGGCCAAAAACGAGGCGCTTGCCGTGCTTCACGCGGCGCTGGACTTCCGCCGCGTCATCGACGTGCCCGGCTATGAGCGCATTTACCTCGACGACGCCGCGCGCTTCATCGGCACGATGAACTACGGCTATGCCGGCACGCGCGAGCTCAACGAGGCGCTGGTGTCGCGCTTCGTGGTGCTGGACATGCCGGTGATATCGCAGGACGACTTGAAAAAGCTGCTCCGGCGCGGCTTCCCGACGCTCAAAAACGAGTGGTGCACCCAGTTTGCCGAGCTTTTTGACGATCTCCGCCGCAAGTGCGACAGCGCGGAGATTTCCACCAAGGCGCTGGATTTGCGCGGCCTGCTGTCCGCCCTGCGCCTCATTGAGCGCGGCATCAGCACCCAACAGGCGCTTCGCCTGGGCATAATCAACAAGGCCTTTGACCCCTTCGAGCGCCGGCTCGTCGAGGACGCGGTCTGGGCGCGCATACCCAAAACCGCCGACCGCTCAAGGCTTTTCGAGGGCTGAGATGGACAGAGAGGACATCCAGCTGCGCCGCGCGGACAATCAGGTTTGGAACGGCGCGCGCAACTATGACCTGCGCCCCGATTTCCACGCCTTTGACGGCGACGGGGACGCCGAGCTTTATTTCAACACGATAATCGGCCTCGCCGCGCGCTATTATGACTTTTCGCGCTTCAAGCCCATGCTCAACACCTTTCAAAGCCAAGCACAGGGCGAGACCTACACCGAGATGTTTTGGCTTGCGCTGGAGGGGCTTGCGTATCGCCGTGGGCGCGAAGAACGCCCTGCGCTCGATGAACTCCGCCGCGAATACGCGCGCGGCATTGCGGCGCGATACGCCCACCGCGCCGAACCGCACAGCACCGAGAAAATAACCACGGCGTGGTTCATGCGCGCGCTCGACGCGCCGGGCGCGGAGGACGAATGGGAAAACGCCGTGCTCGACGCGCTCACCCTGCCCCTCGACCTGAACGAGGCGCAGATTTCCGTGCGCATCGAGGCTCTACTATATAAATACTTCCGCCGGGCGCGGCGCAGTGTGACCGACAGGCAGTGGGCGGCGTGGGTCGACCGCAGCTTCAACGGCGCGAAGCACTCGCCCGGCCGCATCGTCAGCCGCAAGGCGCTGCGCCGCCTCGCGCAGACCGACGCCGCCGAGACCGAGATCGCCCTTGGGCGCGCGCAAAAGGTGTGGCTGATGATGCAGGGCAAAACGCCTGAGCCGGTGCTCCGGCGCTATGTCGAGGCCGTGTTCGGCAAGTCCATGCTGACCCCGGCGGAGCTTGCTGCGGCGGAAAAAGAGCTGTGCACCGGTGCGCACGAGAATTGCCGCTTGCACTTCACGCGCGGCGTCATGACCGAGCGCGAGCGCGAAACCGAGGCCGCGTGGGAGCTGGAGACGTTCCGCCGCCAGCGCGCGAAAAACCGCGAATACTTCGAGAAAAATCTCGTCCAAAACCGCATTGTGATAAGCCGCCTGACCCAAACCCTGCAAAACACCATCCTCCTGCAACAGGACTTCACCCACTCGCTCACGCGCGCGGGGCGGCTTGCCCCGACAGTCGCGTGGCGCGCTGGCGCGCTGAGTGACGAAAAGGTGTTCACCCGCCAAAGCGAGGATCACCCCGGCGAGCTGGTCGTCGACATCATGCTCGACGGCTCGGCCTCGCAAAACCGCCAGCAGGAAAAGCTCGCCACACAAGGCTATATCATTGCGGAAAGCTTGACGCGCTGCAATATCCCCGTTCGCGTGAGCGCCTTTTGCTCGGTGAGCGGCTGCACGGTGATGAGCATATTGCGCGATTATGACGACCCCGGCAACGACGGGCTTTTTGACTATGTCGCCGCCGGGTGGAACCGCGACGGGCTTGCCATGCGCGCGATGGGCTGGCTCATGCGCCGCGACGCACAGGCGCGCCGCATGCTCATCGTTTTGTCCGACGCCAACCCCAATGACGACCAAAAGCTGCCCGCCAAGGGGCTCATGCCCGGCAAAACCTACGGCGGCAAGGCGGGTATCGAGGACGCCGCGCACGAGGCGGCGGCCTTGCGCCTGCAGGGCGTCCCGCCGCTGTGCGTCTTCACCGGCAGCGACATGGAGCTGCCCGGCGCGCGCAGCATTTATGGCAAGAATCTCACCCGAATTCCCACCATCGGCTGGTTCGCCGACGCCGTGGGCAAAATGATCCAAGGCCGCATAAAAGAGCTGGGGTAGACGGACAGAAAAGTGTACCCCACCTTTTGCACACGACGTATCGTCAAAAAACGCATTTTTTACATTATTCTTTTGCACTGTGCGCAAAGCTGTGATAGAATATATCAAAATGCAAGGGAGGCGACGCGATGCAATACACTTTGATGCACAAAAACACCCCTGTCGCGGACATTGTCCTCGACGAGGCGACGGGCGCGGTCAATAAATTGGGCACGGTGCACAATGCGCCTCATCTCCCACTTGGAACGGTCGCAGCAAACGGCGCGCCGGATCGCGCGGCGCTCAACACATGGTGGGCGGATCGCTCAATCCCGGCCAGCCGCTCCGGCGTGCGCCAAGCCCTTGAAGCCCTGCACATTCCAAACACCAAGCTCTTGCTCACTCGCTGCTTCGGACTGAGCCTTTCGGATCAATATTGGGTGAAACCGGTCGAAAGTGACCTTGAATGGAGCAAAATCAACTTTTTTGACAATCCTTTTTCAGAAGACATCGGTGATGTGCTGCTCGGCAAGGCCGTCAAGGGGCACGACTTCGATTTCTCCTCGCCCGACAATACCTCCGACGGCTTTTTGAAAAAACGCTGGAAGATTATCGACGGCAAGCGCCGCCTCATCAAGGCCGGAAGCGGCCCGTTCATGCAGCAGCCGTTTAATGAGGTCATCGCCTCCACCTTTGCCAAAAGGCTTGGAATACCGCATGTGGACTACACCCTCGCGTGGGATGACGGTGTGCCTTACAGCGTGTGCGAGGATTTCATCACGCCCGACACCGAGCTTATAAGCGCATGGCGCGTCATGCAAACGAAAAAGCGCGCCAACAGCACTTCCGTTTACAGGCATTATATCGACTGCTGTGAAGCCTTGGGCGTGAATGGCATCGTTCATGCCGTGGATCAAATGCTCGTGCTGGATTTCCTCTTGGCAAATGAGGACAGACATCAGAATAATTTCGGCATAATACGCGGCGCAGACACGCTCAAATGTATCAGCGCTGCCCCAATTTTCGACAGCGGCTCTTCGCTGGGCTATGACAAGCTTTCCGGTCAGATTCTTGCCGGAAAGGGCATTGAATGCAAGCCCTTTAAGAAAACGCACGAAGAGCAGCTCAATCTGGTTTCCGACTTCACTTGGGTTAATATTGCGGCGCTCGGAGACATGCCCGGCGTGATACGCGACTTGCTTTCCCAAGCCGGTGAGTATGTGGACGCGCCGCGCATTGACGCGATTGCAAGCGCCGTTGAGCGCCGCATAAAAGCGCTTGAACGACTCATGCGCGAACATCGCGGTCAAAAAGACTTCGTGGCGGACGACGTGGTGCGCGACATAGCGCAAAGCTATTCGGAATGAGATAGGAGTGTTTAACATGCTGAAAACCGTTGGGATAGTCAGCCTTTCGAGCGGGGTGCTGGGGGAGGAGTTCGTTGCGCATGAGGTCGAGCTTGGCCTTGCGCGGCTGAGGGCTTACGGCCTGAACGTGAAGCTCATGGAGCACACGATGATGGGCATGGAGTACATCAAGGCTCACCCCGAAAAGTGCGCGCAGGATTTGATCGCCGCCTTTGCCGACGATGAGATTGACCTCATTCTCTGCGCCATCGGCGGGGACGACACTTATCGCCTCGCGCCCTATCTTTTTGAAAACGACGCGCTGAAAAATGCCCTGCGCCCCAAGGCGTTCCTCGGCTTTTCGGACTCGACGCTCAACCACCTCATGCTAAACCGCCTCGGCCTGCCGACGTTTTACGGTCAGGCATTCCTGCCAGACGTGTGCGAGCTGGACAGCGAAATGCTGCCCTACACCCGCACATATTTTGAGCAGCTTATCCGCACCGGGCGCATAAGCGAGATTGTGCCCAGCCCCTTGTGGTACAGCTCGCGCCAAGACTTCGGCGTGGAGTGCGTCGGCACGGCCTTGCCCGCGCATGAAAACGGCGGCTTTGAGCTGTTGCAGGGCGCGCCGCGCTTCTCCGGCAAGATACTCGGCGGCTGCCTCGACTCGCTTTATGATATTTTCGACGGCGCGCGCTACGCCGACATGCCGGAAGTTTGCCGCAGATACGGCCTTTTCCCCACCGCCGACGAGTGGCGCGGCAAAATCCTGCTGCTCGAAACCAGCGAGGAGCAAATGCCGCCTGAAAAGTACAAAAAGGCGCTGGAGTATCTCAAAAACGCGGGCGTTTTCGACGCGGTGAGCGGCGTCATCGTCGGCAAGCCCATGGACGAAGTGTACGACGCGGAGTATAAGCGCCTCTTGGTCGAGGTCGTCGGCAACGCCGATTTGCCCGTCGTGTGCAATTTGAATGTGGGTCACGCGCTTCCGCGCTGCATTGTCCCATTCGGCGTCGAGGCCGAGGTGGACGCGGCGCGCCAGGTTATATGCTTCGCATAAATCTTGCAATTTGCCTCGCTTTGCGGTAAAATTATACACGGTCATAACTGCCCCCATCGGCTTTCATGACGGGGGCGATTTCATATCACGGAGGAAAACGATGAACAAGCTGAAAGTTCTCATGCTCAACGGCAGCCCCAAGGCAAACGGCAACACCGCGATGGCCTTGCGCGAGATGGAAAAGGTGTTTGAAAAGCACGGCGTCGACTGCGAGACCGTTCAAGTCGGCAGCAAGGCCGTGCGCGGGTGCATCGCTTGCAAAAAGTGCTCTGAGCTGGGCAAGTGCGTTTTTGACGACGTGGTCAATGAGCTTGCCCCGAAGTTCGAGGCGGCGGACGCGCTCATCGTGGGCAGCCCGGTTTATTACGCCTCCGCCAACGCCACGCTCATCGCCTGCCTTGACCGCCTTTTTTACAGCACCGGCTTTGACAAAACCATGAAGGTCGGCGCGAGCGTGGTCTGCGCCCGCCGCAGCGGCTGCACCGCGACCTTTGACGAGCTGAACAAATACTTCACGATATCCGGCATGCCCGTGGCCTCTGCGGCGTATTGGAACAACATTCACGGCCAGCGCCCCGGCGAGGCCGCCGAGGACGCCGAGGGTCTGCGCACCATGCGCGACCTCGCGGAAAACACCGTCTTCCTCATGAAAAGCATAGCCCTCGGCAAACAAACCTACGGCCTCCCCGCAAAAGAACCGGGCGTTTACACCAATTTTGTGAGATAATCCCCAACACCCGGCAAGCCACCGCTTGCCGACGCTGTCATAAAACGAATAATCTGCGGCAGTTTGCCGTACAAGAATGATAAAGCATAATGGCGTTCATGTGAACTGTGCGCGGGCAGGAGTAGATATATGAAGAAAATAGTAATCAACGCATTGGCGTATAAACAGAACAGCTCCGGCATCGGTGTGATGATTCGTGATCTGTTTGAACCGTATACAAATATTACAGAGCGCTCTTGCCAAGTTATATTGCCAAACGACGGGCCTGACTTTCACGGCGGTGACAAGACAGAGAACGTGCGTATTTCCTATCAGCATAAGCAAAGCCTGAAGCGCATGTTCTTTCAGTCATTTCAAATGGGCAGGCAATACTGCAAAGACGCAGTATTGCTGACAACCGATTCAAAAGTGCCGTTCTTCCTTCCGAAAAGCTGCGTGTTGATGCCGTTAATCACCGATCTTGCGCTGTTCAGAATGCCGGAGGTGTATCAATTCTCCCGCGTCCTGTGGTGGAGATTTCAGTATCTCTATCTAAAACGCCGCGCCGATCATTTTCTCGCTGTGTCCGAGTATACAAAGCAGGATATTCAAAAGGTACTGAATATTCCCGCAGACAGAATAACGGTTATATATGACGGCTACAGCGAGACAATGCATCCGGTTACAGACGAGCGCGAACTGACGAGCCTGAGAGAAAAATATGGGCTTTATGAACCCTTCGTATTGTTCGTAGGGAACAATAATCCGCGCAAAAACTTGCGTCGTCTGATGGAAGCGTTCGACCTTTTGAAAGAGCGGGAGCAATTGCCGCATCATTTGGTCATTGCGGGAGAGCAGGGGTGGAAATTTTCCAAAGAAAAGGCTCTCTCCGGGCTGAAACACCCTGACAGCGTTCGGTTTATCGGCTTTGTGCCGGACGAACAGATGTCGGCGCTTTATTCTTGCGCGGCGGTGTTTGCGTTTCCGACGCTGTATGAGGGGTTCGGAATTCCCGTGCTGGAAGCGCAAGCGTGTGGCACGCCGGTGCTGACCGGCGACCGCACATCTCTTCCGGAAGTCGGCGGGGAAGCGGCAATATACGCCAACCCATACGATGTCGAGGACATTGCAAACAAACTGGGGCAGATGCTGAACAATGCGGATATGTGCGCCAAGCTCCGAGAAAAAGGCTTTGAGAACATTAAACGCTTTTCATGGTCTGCTTCTGCGCAGAAACTGAACGACTGGATAGAGGAGAACATAAGCGAATGAATTGGATGGATACATACCGTTTGTGGCTGGAATGTACCGCAGACGAGGCTGAAATCTCAGACGAGCTGCATGCAATAGAACAGGATTCGGCGGCAATTGAGGATCGCTTTTATAAGGAACTGGAGTTCGGAACGGGTGGCTTGAGAGGTGTTTTAGGCGCAGGAACAAACCGAATGAATGTTTTCACGGTTGGAAAGGCAACGCAGGGCTACAGCAATTATTTGAATAAAACTGCGAAGACTCCCGCAGTGGCAATTGCCTATGACAGCCGCATTCATTCCGACCTGTTTGCCGAACGCGCGGCGGCTGTGTTTGCCGCGAACGGGATTCGCGTGTTCATTTACCCGAAACTGATGCCCACGCCATCCCTATCTTTTGCGGTGAGGGATCTGCACTGCGATGGCGGCATTGTCATTACCGCCAGCCACAACCCGGCAAAATACAACGGATACAAAGTATATGGCAGTGACGGATGCCAAATCACAACAGAGGCGGCAAAGGCCATCCAACAGGAGATTGATGCTGTGGATACGTTCCGGGATGTGCGTTGCGGCAATTTGAACGAGCTTGTTGAAAACGGAATGATATCCTATATCGGCGAAGACACGGTGCGCCGGTATTTGGCCGCGGTGGATACGGCATCCGTGCTTCCGGCAGAGGTGGCGCGAGACGTGGATATTGTGTACACTCCGTTAAACGGCGCGGGGATATCCTGCGTGCCGCAATGCTTGAAGGAGCACGGTTTTGCGAATATCATCATTCCGGACGAGCAGAAAAACCCGGACGGCAATTTCCCGACTTGCCCATATCCAAATCCCGAAATACGTGATGCACTGGAAGTCGGCTTGGCGTGGGCAGAGCGGACGGGGAGCGAACTTCTGCTGGCAACTGACCCCGACTGCGATCGCGTTGGCGCGGCGGTGAAAGACGGTGACGGATATACACTTATCAACGGCAACGAAATGGGCGTGCTCTTGCTTGACTTCATCTGCAAAATGCGGCTGGAGCAAGGGACAATGCCGACAAAACCAGTTGTCGTCAAGACTATTGTGACGACACCGATGGCCGCTCGCTTGGCCGAGCACTATGGCTTGGAGCTGCGTGACGTTCTCACCGGATTCAAGTTTATCGGAGAACAGATTGGTCTTCTCGAAAAATCAGGCGAAGAGAGCCGCTATATTTTCGGCTTTGAAGAAAGCTACGGCTATCTCAGCGGCAGCTTTGTGCGCGACAAGGATGCGGTTAATGCCTCGTTGCTCATTTGCGAGATGTTTGCATATTACAAGGCGCAGGGTAAGACGCTGACGGACGTTTTGGAAGAGCTTTACCGAGAGTATGGTTTTTACGAAAGCCGCCTGTTGACGTTCGCTTTTGAAGGATCGGCGGGATTCAAGAAAATGCAGGAGCTGATTCAAAATCTTCGAGAGGATTGCCCGAAATACCTGGCCGGATATGAGGTCGAGCGGATGATTGACTACCAAAATGATGAAACCGGTCTGCCCAAATCAAATGTTCTGCGCTTTTTCCTCAATGGCGGCCAAGAGGCGGTTGTGCGCCCTTCGGGAACAGAACCGAAGCTGAAAGTGTATCTGACGGCGATTGGAGAAAAACGCACTGAAAGTACCTCAGTGGCTGAACGCCTTGCAACTTTTTTCAAGGGGTGGGCTAATTGATGAAAATTGCACTTGAATTACAACCTGTTTGTGGAAAACGTTCGGGCATAGGAACTTATACTTACGAGCTGGCCAAAAGACTGAAAAACGAAGACGGACTGGAGTTTCAAGGAAATCTATTCAATTTTCTGAAGCGCAATAATAATGACGATGCATTGAGCGGAATCACGATGCCAATCAATGAAAATCCGGTACTTCCTTACGGCGTATACCGCCGTATTTGGCATGCTTTGCCCATTCCTTACAAATGCATGTTCCCACAGCATGCAGATCTTAGTGTTTTCTTTAATTATATCGTACCACCGCGCATAAATGGGCATGTAATTACGACGATACATGATATGACTTATTTGCGTTTCCCCGAAACGATGGAACGCAAGAATCTGCAACGTATTGAAAAAGATATTCAATACAGCGTTGAGCGTAGTGACCGGATAATCACTGTTTCACAGTTTTCAAAACGCGAGATTATTGAATTATTGGATGTTCCGGAGAAAAAAATCGCAGTTATTCCGAATGCGCCTACGTTTTCAAAGGAAAAAGTTGACTTTGCTGCGCTGTCGGAGAAATTTCACATTGCGTCTCCGTATTTGCTGTATGTGGGCACTATCGAACCGCGCAAAAACTTGGTTCGGCTTATACGAGCTTTCGACTGTTTGAAGCGCAAGTACGGGATTCCTCATCAATTGGTACTCGCCGGCGGTAAAGGATGGGCATACGAAGAAATATATGAGACGGCGGCAAAGGTCGCGGCGAGTCGAGATATTCGTTTTATAGGTTACGTTTCTCAGTCAGAAAAGAATACTCTATACCAAAATGCGTCGGCATTTGTATTCCCGTCGCTTTATGAAGGCTTTGGAATTCCGCCCTTGGAAGCAATGCAGTTTCGTTGTCCGGTGGTGTGTGCTGATGCGGCTTCTTTGCCGGAAGTGGTGGGTGACGCGGCGCAGATGGTTGACCCGCTGGACGAAGAGAGCATTGCAGATGGAATATGGAGAGTAATATCCGACGAAGAGTACGCGGAGAGCTTGATCCAAAAAGGCGAAATCCGCAAAGAATTATTCAATTGGGACGATTCGGCTCGACGATTGGCGGAACTGTGCCAATCTGTATTAGGTGAGATATGAACTATATCCCGTTGAAGTTACACCCATGCTACAAGGAATACATTTGGGGCGGGGCGCGATTGAAAAGAGAATACGGAAAGGGCGATGCGCCGGAGATCACGGCAGAAAGCTGGGAGCTTTCTTGCCATCCGGACGGCGTTTCCTTGGTGCAGAATGGTTCTTGCGCGGGGAAAGGCATAGAGGCATTTACCGGCGAGGAGCGTGTGCATGTTTGGGGGAGCGATTGTAGCAGCGATGAGTTTCCCATACTGGTCAAGCTGATAGATGCGGAAAAGAATCTGTCTATACAAGTCCACCCGTCGGATGAGACGGCAGACCGAGCTTCCGGAGAGCGGGGAAAGGCGGAAATGTGGTATGTTGTGGACTGTGAGCCTCAAGCATTCCTGTATTACGGCTTTTCAAGAAGAATCGACGCCGATGAACTGCAGCAGCGGGCAAATGACGGAACGATTTGCGACGTGCTTAACAAGGTGCCGGTGTCACGAGGAGATGTGTTCTATATTCTCCCCGGCACAATCCATGCTATTGGAGCGGGTATCGTGATTGCCGAAATCCAACAGAATTCAAACACCACGTTTCGAGTTTATGATTACCGGCGTCGGGGAGCGGATGGAAAGCTGCGCCCTCTGCATTTGGAGCGGGCCGCTGCTGTTTTGGATTATCAACCTATTTTGCCGCAAGAGTGCCGCATTAACAGCGGTGTTTCGTTTCCGGAGTTTTCGATGACGGAAATGTTCTCCTGCAAGTATTTCCGCTCGTTCCGCATTGATGTGCATCACTCTGCGCGGCTTCGATGTGACGGACGCTCTTTCCATCATCTGCTTTGCGTTGAGGGGAGCGGTACAATTTGCGTCAATGACCGGGTGTATCCAATACAAACAGGCGATTCTTATCTGATGCCGGCAGCATTGGGTGAATACATAATCGAGGGCACATGCAGAGTGCTGCTCTCAAGAGTATAGAGGTGAACATGATGAAAAAAACCGTACTAATCATGGCCGGGGGACGCGGAGAGCGTTTTTGGCCGAAAAGTAGACGGAGCATGCCCAAGCAGTTTCTTTCTCTCACAGACGACGGCAAGACCATGATCCAATTGACAGTGGAGCGAATTCTTCCGCTGGTGAATATGGAGGACATCTATATTGCCACGAACCGTGACTATAAGGCGTTGGTTCGTGAACAATTGCCAGAACTCCCAGAGGAGAACATTCTCTGCGAGCCGGTCGGCAGAAACACGGCGCCCTGCATCGGCTTGGGCGCGGTGCACATGGCAAAAAAATATGGCGATGCGCTGATGGCTGTGTTGCCGTCCGACCACCTCATAAAGTATACTTCCATATTTCTGAGCACCTTGGAGGACGCCTTCGCGGTTGCGGAACAAGGCTCCAATTTGGTGACGCTCGGAATTACACCGGATTGCCCGGAAACCGGATACGGTTATATAAAGTTTTTGCCCGACAAAATGCTCGACCGTGCTTTTGAGGTGGAGCGCTTTGTGGAAAAGCCGGACCTTGAAACGGCGAAAGCATACCTTGCAACCGAACAGTATCTTTGGAACAGCGGCATGTTTATTTGGAAAGTCTCGACCATATTGGAAAGCATTGCCAAATACTTGCCGGAGACGTATCAGGGGCTTTGCCGGATAGGGGATGCCATCGGAACGGATTCGGAGTCGCAAGTTTTGGAGCATGAATTTCAAGAGTTTCGCTCGGAATCCATTGATTACGGCATAATGGAAAAGGCGAAAAACATCTATACTCTCACCGGCTCTTTCAGTTGGGACGATGTGGGCTCTTGGTTGGCGGTCGGGCGTCTCATGAAAAGCAATGAGTTCGGGAATGTCATCAGAGGAAACGTTGTGACCGTGGATACCGAGAACACGATTATTCAGGGAAGCGGCAAGCTGATCGCCGCCGTCGGATTGGAAAATATGGTGGTCGTCGATACCGATGACGCCTTGCTGATATGCGAGAAAGACCACGTGGGGGATATCAAAAAAGTTTTGGAAAACTTGAGAATGTGTGACCGCACGGAATACCTGTGATGCATAAATGCCGTGAGGTCAAGTCCTCGCCGCGGTACACAACCGCGTCGCTTGACCGCTTCAGGGAAAAATACAAAAGCCGGATAGGCGGGTGCTATATCATCCACCCGAAAAACCTCTCCGAAAAAGACGGAATCCTCTGCATTCCGCCGTATATGACAATATGCCTTTGACGAGATAAATCGACATGAAAGGGGAGTGGCACATGCGCAAGCTCGCGATTGGGGCGGCGGGGTTTTCCGCC
>CAZUSM010000037.1:0-12429 GCA_964623675.1 uncultured Oscillospiraceae bacterium | reverse complement strand
TCTTGATGCCGCCCTCGCCGAGGATCATGCCGTGGGAGGTGCGCTTGGCGTAGGGTTCGGGCGTGTGGACGACGCCGATGTCATAAAGGAACTTGTGCCAGAAGCGGGAATAAAGCAGGTGGAGCGTGGTGTGCTCCATGCCGCCGTTATACCAGTCGACAGGCCCCCAATAGTTTTCCGCGTCCTTGCTGACGATTTCATTGTCATTGTCGGGGTCCATGTAGCGCAGGAAGTACCAGCTTGACCCGGCCCACTGGGGCATGGTGTCGGTTTCGCGCTTGGCAGGGCCGCCGCAGCAGGGGCAGGTGGTGTTGACCCAGTCGGTCATCTTGGACAGCGGGCTTTCGCCGTCGTCCGTGGGCTCGTAGGAATCGACCTGCGGGAGGACGAGGGGCAGCTCGCTTTCGTCAACGGGCACCCAGCCGCACTTCGGGCAGCTGACGAGGGGGATAGGCTCGCCCCAATAGCGCTGGCGGGAGAAGACCCAGTCGCGGAGCTTATAGTTGACCTTTTCGTGGCCGATGCCCTGCTCGGTGAGCCAATTTTTCATGACGGGGATGGCCTCGCGGACGGTGAGCCCGTCGAGGAAGCCGGAGTTGACCATGATGCCGGTGTCGTCCTTGAGCGTAAATGCGCCCTGCTCAATGTCGCCGCCCTTGACGACCTCGACGATGTCACAGCCGAACTTTTTGGCAAACTCCCAGTCGCGGTCATCGTGCGCGGGGACGGCCATGATCGCGCCCGTGCCGTAGGTGACGAGGACGTAATCGGAGATGAAGATGGGAATCTCCTTGCCGGTGACGGGGTTGACGGCGCGCACGCCCTCAAGGCGGACGCCGGTTTTCTCCTTGTCAAGCTCGGCGCGCTCAAAGTCGGACTTGTGCGCGGCCTCGTCAACATAAGCGTTGACGGCGTCGGCATTGGTGAGCAGGCTCTGCCACTTTTTCACCAGCTCGTGCTCCGGCGCGAGAACCATATACGTCGCGCCGAAAAGCGTGTCGGGGCGGGTGGTGTAAACGACGATGTCATCACCGGCGGTGGTGTTAAACGTGACTTCCGCGCCGGTGGAGCGGCCGATCCAGTTTTTCTGCTGAATCTTGACGCGCTCGATATAATCCAAATCGTCCAAATCGTCTATGAGGCGCTGGGCGTACTTGGTGATGGCGAGCATCCACTGGCTTTTCTCCTTGCGCACGACCTCGCTGCCGCAGCGCTCGCACACGCCGTTGACGACCTCTTCATTGGCAAGGACGCACTTGCAGCTGGTGCACCAGTTGACGGGCATGGTGGTCTTGTAGGCAAGGCCTTTCTTGAAAAGCTGGAGGAAGATCCACTGCGTCCATTTATAATACTTGGGGTCGGTGGTGTCGACAACTCTGTCCCAATCGAAGCCGAAGCCGAGCATTTTCAGCTGAGAGGTGAAGTTTGCGATGTTGCGCTCGGTGACGGCGGCGGGGTGGATGTGGTTTTTGATGGCGTAATTCTCCGTGGGGAGGCCGAACGCGTCAAAGCCGATGGGGAAAAGGACGTTGTACCCCTGCATGCGCTTTTTGCGGGCGATGATGTCCATGGCGGTGTAGGGGCGCGGGTGGCCGACGTGAAGCCCCTGCCCGGAGGGGTACGGGAACTCGACAAGCGCGTAGAACTTGGGCTTGTCGCTGCCGGTTTGGGCGGCGTAGGGCTTGGTTTCTTCCCAGCGCTGCTGCCATTTGTTTTCAATTGCGGTGAAATCGTATTTCATGGTGAATCAGTCCCTTTTCATATTAAATATAAGTGGTGTTTCGGGAAGCCCTCACGAACCGGGGGGAGATATCACTCCTCGGTCTGAGGGCGAGGAAGGGATGAGACAGCCACCTCTTCGGAATCGCTCCAAAGGCGTTCGAGATTATAAAACTTTCGCGCCTCGTCGGTGAAAACATGGACTATGACGCTGCCGAAGTCCATGAGCACCCATATATCCGAGCGAAGACCCTCGCGGCGGATGGGCGGCTCACCGGCCTCGGAGAGCTGCTTGTCGACCTCGTCGACCAGCGCCTTGATGTGCGTGGAGGACGTGCCGTTGCATATCACAAAATAATCGGCGATGACCGTTTGCTCGGCGGTGCGCAGGACTTTGACGTCTCTGGCCTTTTTGTCGTCAAGGGCTTTGGCGGCAATTCCGGCGATTTCGGCGGGAGTAAGCATAGTATTTCTCCTTTATTTTGATTCGTTGGTGTACCATTCATAAGCGCGCTGAGTGTCTTCATGCAGGGCGGCGTCGGCGGATTTGACGTCGTCAATGCTCATTTCAAGCCCCAGCGCCATGGCCGCGTCAAGGTCTTTGTACGCAAGCTCGCGCAGGCGCTCAACACCGGGGAAGTCGCGCGTGGGCTCGATATAATCGGCCATGTAGATTATCTTTTCCAAAAGCGACATGTCCGGCTTGCCGGTGGTGTGCCAGCGGATGGCCTCATAAACCTCATCGGAGACGCCGAACACATCACGCGCGAGGGCGGCGCCCGTGACGGCGTGGAGGAGCTTGTTGTTGGCAAGCTGAACTTCATCGCAGATAATATCATATTTTTCGCACAATATCAACTGTTCATCGCGCGTGAGCTTCTTGGTGATATCGTGGAGAATGGCGGCCTCGGCGGCGTTTTCGGCGTTTTCGCCATAGTGCATGGCAAGGCGCACGGCCTCGCTTTCACACCCGGCCACGTGCGCGACACGCTTGGCCGTGAGATAGGGCTTGACCGCCTCGCGCAGCCAGCACAGCTCCGGCAGGGCGTCATAATAGCGGTGGCGGATTATCTCGGCATAGACCTCGCTGTCCAACAAATCCGAGCCGAGGCGCAGACGCAGCCACACGCGAATCTCGCTCGAGCTCATGGGGAGCGGCGCATGCGAAAGCAACGTCACGCGCGCGCCGTATTCGCGCGCGAGATGGTCACGATGGGCGCGCAGGGCGTCCAAATCGTCCTCCTCGCGGGAGACCACGGCCAAACGGCAGGAATCGAGGAGAAAGCGGAAATCATACCACTCCTCAAAGGTCAAAAGCATGTCAGAGCCGACGACGAGGCACAGCTCATCATCGGGATAAGTCAGCTTCAGCTCGCGCACGGTGTCGGCGGTGTAGCTTTTGCCCTGGCGGTTTATCTCCATGTCGGAAATCTCCGCGTTTTCAAGCGAGCGGAAGTTGAGGCGGCACAGCTCCAAGCGCTGCTGCGGCGTGGGGCAGTCCGGCTCCATGCTTTTGTGGGGCGGGATATTGTCGGGAATGATGAGCAGCTTATCGGGGGCAAGCTCGGCCTCGACCGAACGCGCGGCCTCCAAATGCCCCAGGTGCGGCGGGTTGAAGCTGCCGCCGTAGATGGCAAGCGTCATTTCTTTTTGTCCTTTACAAGCTCGATTTTCGGCTCTTTGGGGTTGCGTTTATAAAGCACGAACTTCGTGCCGATGACCTGAACCTGCTCGGCCTTGCAGGCCTCGCTGAGCGCATCGCACGCTTCGCGCGCGGTGAGCATGGAGTTTTCAAGCACCTTGCCCTTGACAAGCTCTCTTGCGCGCAGGGCGTTGGAAACGGACTCGATGACGGCGTCGGTCACGCCGCCCTTTCCGATTTGAATAATAGTGTCCTCGTGCATGGCGAGGGAGCGGAGCTGTGCCCGCTGCTTACTTGTTATCGGCATTGATATGCTCCTTCAACACAGTCATGAATTTTTGCAGCGCCTTGCCGCGGTGGGATATGGCGTTTTTTTCGTCGGGGGTCAGCTCGGCCATGCTGCAAGCATAGCCCTGCGGCTTGAAAACGGGGTCATAGCCGAAGCCGTTTTCGCCGCGCGGGGCGAAAAGGATTTCGCCCTCGCACTCCCCTCTCGCGCGCAAAACCGCGCCGTCGGGGAAGGTGCAGCAGATACAGGAGACAAAGCGCGCAGTGCGCTTTTGCTCGTCGCCGAGCTTGGAGAGGAGATATTGATAGCGCTCGGCGTCGGTTTTCACCTCCGGCGCGCCGTAGCGCGCGGAGTATATGCCCGGCTCGCCGCCGAGCGCGTCCACCACGAGGCCGGAATCGTCCGCCACGGCGGCGCAGCCCGTCGCGGCGGTGACGGCGGCGGCCTTGAGGTAAGAATTCTCCTCGAAGGTGGTGCCGGTTTCGTCCACCTCGAAGTCACAGCCGGCCTCGCGCTGGGAGATGAGAGTGATATCCAGCCCCTCGGTCATGGCACGAAACTCGGAATATTTGTGCGCATTATTGCTTGCGAGAATCAGCTTCATCATTTGAACAGTGCCTCTACATAGTTTTTCGCGTCGAAGGGGATGAGGTCATCCGCGCCCTCGCCGACGCCGACGAGCTTGACGGGGACGCCGAGTTCGGCGGCGATGGGGAAGACGATGCCGCCCTTGGCCGTGCCGTCGAGCTTGGTGAGGACGATGCCGGTGAGGCCGGCGGTGGTTTTGAACTCCTTGGCCTGAATGAGGCCGTTTTGCCCGGTGGTGGCGTCGAGCACCAAGAGAGTTTCAACGGCGGCGGCGGGCAGTTCACGGTCGATGATGCGGCGGATTTTGGCCAGCTCGTTCATGAGATTGGCCTTGTTGTGGAGTCTGCCGGCGGTGTCGATGATGACGATGTCGCTCCCGCGCGCCTTGGCGGCGGAGAGCGCGTCAAACACCACGGCGGCGGGGTCACTCCCCTCCTCGTGGCGGACGATGTCCGCGCCGGAACGCTCTGCCCATATTCCCAGCTGCTCGGCGGCGGCGGCGCGGAAGGTGTCCCCCGCGCAGAGGAGAACCTTTTTCCCCTCGGCGACAAAGCGCTTGGCGAGCTTGCCGATGGTGGTGGTTTTGCCGACGCCGTTGACGCCGACCATCAGGATAACGGCGGGCTTGGTGTCCAGCTTCAGGGCGGGGTCATTGACCGAGAGCATGTCGGAAAGCAACTCAACAAGCCCCTCGCGCGCCTCATAGCCCTTGCGGAAGCGCCGCTCCCAGGTCATTTTTTTGAGTGCTTGGATAATCTTGTCCGCCGTGACAGCGCCCACGTCGCTCATCACGAGCAGGTCTTCAAGGTCGTCATAAAAGGTGTCGCTGTCCGGCTGATAGTCTTGAAAAAGCTCTTCAAGCTCGGCCATGTTGTTGCGGGTTTTCGTCAGGCCGGAAAAAATCTTGTCGAATAAGCCCATGGGTCGCCTCCTAAGTAATTATTCCTCAATTGTTTTCTGCGCGGCTTCAAGGTCAAGCTCGATGACGCTTGAAACGCCCTTTTCCTGCATGGTGACGCCGTAAAGCATGTCGGCCTCCTCCATTGTGCCGCGGCGGTGGGTGATGACGAGAAATTGGGTTTTGTCGGCCATGCGGCGCATGTACTGCGCATAGCGGTCGACATTCGCCTCGTCGAGCGCGGCCTCGATTTCGTCCATGACACAAAACGGCGTGGGGCGGACTTTCAAGATGGCGAAGTACAGCGCGATGGCCACAAACGCCATTTCGCCGCCGGAAAGCAGGCTGATGTTTGAAAGCGCCTTGCCGGGGGGCTGAACCTTGATGTCTATGCCGCAGTTGAGAACGTCGTTTTCGTCCTCCAAGATGAGCGCGGCCTTGCCGCCGCCGAAAAGCTCCAAAAACGTTTGGCGGAAGCAGGTGTCAATCTCCTTGAAGCGCGCGGTGAACACGGACTTCATCTCGCCCGTGATGTCGTTGATGATGCCGACGAGCTCGGACTTTGCCTTGTTGACGTCGTCGCGCTGCTCGGCGAGGAACTCATAGCGGGTGTTGACGCGCTCATATTCCTCGATCGCGCCGAGGTTCGGGCTGCCGAGGGCGGAAATATCCCGCCGAAGCTCGTTGATGGCGCGGTTGGCCTTTTGCAGGTTCGGCACTTCTTGCCGGAGCGCGTTTGCCGCGCTGTGGCTGAGCTCATAATTGTCCCAAAGCTTGTCGAGAATGGACTTTTCCTCAAGCTCGGAGGCGAGGCGCTTTTGCTCGATGCGCGCGTTTTGGCGCTCAAGCTCCAAAATGTCGGCATTGCGCTGTTGGGCGGTTTTGTCGTTTTGGGTGCGCTTGCCCTCCAGCTCCAGCTTGCGGGCGGAGATATCCGCGATTTCAGCGCGGATGAGGGCGATTTTGTCGTTCATGCCTTTGAGCTGAAGCTCTTTTTCGGCCTGACGGGCGCGGAAGTCGGCAATGCGCCGCTCGTGCGCTTCAACGAGCGCGCGGCGCTGCTCGCTGTCGCCGGAGAGGCCGGCGAGCAGGGCGTTGAGCTGGGCGGCGGAGTTTTCCGTGGCGCGCATTTCCGCCTCGAAGGACGAACGGCGGCTTTTCAGCTCCGCTTGGTCTTCAAGCGCCATGTCCAAGTCATAGCGCACCTTGGCGAGGTTGGACTTGGCGCGCTCGGTCTCGTCGGCATATTCCTTTTCGCGCGCGGTCAGCTTTTCGCGCTGTTTTTTCAGCTTTTCAAGCTCGTTGGCGCGGGAGAGAATGCCGCTGCCCTTGGCGGCGCTGCCGCCGGTCATCGAGCCGCCGGCGTTTATGAGCTGGCCGTCGAGCGTGACAATGCGGAAGGCGTTGCCGCTTTTTTTGGCCATGCGCACGGCGTCGGCGAGCGATTCCGCGACAACGGTGCGCCCCAAAAGGTTGGTGAAAACATTTTTATACTTCTCGTCATAGCGCACAAGCTCGGACGCGATGCCGACAAAGCCGGGGTCGGCTTCGGGCGCGTTTGAAAGGACAGAGCCGCGAATCGCGTCCAGCGGCAGGAAGGTGGCGCGCCCGGCGTCCATGCGTTTTAACAGCTCGATGGCACTGCGGCCGTCATTTTGCGTGTCGACGACGATGTTCTGCGCCGCCGCGCCGAGGGCGGTTTCGATGGCGAGGGCGCACTCGGCGTCCGCGCGCACAAGATTGGCAGCCGGCCCATGCACGCCGCGCAGATTGCCGCGCGCCGCCTCGCGCATGACGGTTTTGACGGCCTTGGAATAGCCCTCGAAGTCCTTTTCCATCTCGGTGAGCATGGCGATGCGCGAGTCCATGCTGCGCGCGTCGATTTGCAGCTTGGTGGCGCGCTCGCTGGCCATGGCGAGGGCGTCCTCGCGGCTTTTCAGCTTCATGCGGCAGCCGTCGAGCACGTTTTTGTTCGACTGCTCGTCCTCGGCGAGGGCGTCAAGCTCGGCTTTCAGCTCACTTATGCGCGCCTCGGCGGCGGCGAGATTGCCGCGCAGCTCGCCGACGCGGCTTTCCTGCTCGTCAAGCTCTTTGAGCATGCGCTCTTTGCTTTCGATGCTGCTTTCGACATTGGCCTTGATAACGGCGACGTTGGCCTCGCACTCGGCCGCCGCACTTTCGGCGGCGGAAAGGCGCTCGCGCGCGGCCTCGCTTTCAATGTCTTTTTGGTGCATGCGCTCGGAAATGCCCTCGGAGGAGGCGTAAAGCGCCTCCAGCTCGCGCCGCGCCTTGTCAAGCGCCTGCGAAAGCTGGGCATATTCAAGGTCAACCGCCGCAGACTGCTCGTGGAGCTTGTCCAGCGTCGTCATCCAGACGGAGATTTCCTGAATTCGCAGCTCGTCGCGGAGCTTGAGGTAGCGCTTGGCGGTCTCGGACTGCTTTTTCAAAGGGCCGACCTGCATTTCAAGCTCTTCGATTTTGTCATTTATGCGGAGGAGATTTTCCTCGGTTTTGGCGAGCTTGTGCTCGGCCTCCTCCTTGCGGTAGCGGTAGCGTGAGATACCGGCGGCCTCCTCGAAAATCTCGCGCCGGTCGGCGCTTTTGGAGGAGACAATGTCGGCAATGCGCCCCTGGCCGATGATGGAATAGCCGTCGCGGCCGAGGCCGGTGTCCATCAAAAGGCTGTTGATGTCCTTGAGGCGGACGGGCTGCTTGTTGATGTAATACTCGCTGTCGCCGCTGCGGTAATAGCGGCGGGTGAGCATGATTTCGCTGCTGTCACTTTGGAAAATGTGGGCGGAGTTGTCGATGATGAGGCTGACCTGCGCAAAGCCGAGTGCGCCGCGCTTTTCAGTGCCGCCGAAGATGACATCCTCCATCTTGCTGCCGCGCAGCGCCTTGGTGCGCTGCTCGCCCATGACCCAAAGAATGGCGTCGGATATGTTCGACTTTCCCGAACCGTTTGGGCCGACGATGGCGGTGATATCCTTTTCAAATGTGAGCCGGGTCTTCTCCGCGAAGGATTTGAAGCCCTGAATCTCCAATGCTTTTAAGTACAAATGAATAACCTCATTATTGTGATTCGTGTCAAAAACGCTAACGATATATTATACTACACTTTTTCGCCTGTTTCAACCGAAAGTATTGCGACTTCGCCGCATTTGACGTCGGCGGGGCGGATTTTGAGCGCGGCGAGGTCAAATTCCGCCGTGAGGGCGGCGATATTGCCCCGGTGCTGACCCGCCATTTGGCTGATTTGCTTTGAATTGACGCCGAGGGTGACGGCGGAATGCGGCGCAAGGGCGGCGGCGCGGAGGATTTCACGCGCGGTGTCGAGCATGAGGCGCGCCTTGACAAGCTCGCCCAAGGCAGGGTGATATGCGCCCCCCGCCGCCGCGCCGCCGGAAAGCTCGTCCGTGGGGTTGAGCCCCATGCGGATTATGGGAATGCCCGCGCTTTCAAACAGCGGCACGAGCGCGGCGCAGTAATCCACGGCGGCGTCCACCGTGTGTTCTTGATATAGTCCCTTTTGCCACAGGTCATAAAGCGCGGTGTCGCGCACGATGACGGTGGGGTAAATGCGCACGCCGTCGGGGTTGAGGGCGATTATGCGGCGGGCAGTGTCGACAGAGCGCGCCTTCGTGTCGCCGGGCAAGCCGGTCATCATCTGCAAAATGAGGCGAAAACCGGCGGATTTTATCATGCGTGAGGCGTTTTCAACATCAAGCGTGGTGTGCCCGCGCCCGGAGAGGGCAAGAACCTCATCGCACATCGACTGCGCGCCGAGCTCGACGGTTTCAACGCCGAAGTCGCGCAGGCGCTTCAAAACCGCGCCGTCAATGGCGTCGGGGCGGGTGGAAAGGCGCAGGGCGTCAATGTCGCCCGCGTCGAGGCGGCGCTTTGCCGCCGACAAAAGGGCGAGCTGTTCGGGCACTGGAATGGCCGTGAAGCTGCCCCCGTAAAACGCCAATTGCCGCTTTGCCCCGGCGGGGAGCAAGGCGGCTGCGGCATCTATGGCTTTGTTGACATCGTCGGCGGTGGCGGGCTTGGTGCTGCCGGAAATGCGGCGCTGGTTGCAGAACACGCAGTCATTCGGGCAGCCCAAGTGCGGCACGAACACCGGGATGACGCACTCGCGCGCGCTCATGCGTTCAGCGCCTCCAGCGCGCAGCCGGCGGCCATCTGCTCGGCCTCTTTTTTGGTTCTGCCGCTGCCCTCGCCGGCGGGCTTGCCGTTGACGAGGACGCGATAAGAAAAGGTTTTGCAATGGTCGGGGCCGGTTTCGCCGATGAGCTCATAGCTGACGTGACCCCCGGCGGTTTGCTGAACAAGCTCTTGCAGGCGGGTTTTATAGTCGGCGGAGCGGTGCTTTTCGTCAAGCTCGGCGTGGGCGAGGATTCTGTCCATGACAAAGCGGCGGGATTCGTCCATGCTGCCGGAGTCAATGTACATCGCGGCGATGACGGACTCGACCATGTCGGCCAAAATCGAGGCGCGCTTGCGCCCGCCGGTGTGCTCCTCGCCCCGGCCGAGGCGCATGTATTCCCCCAGCCCAAGCTCCAGCGCGACGGCGTGGAGATTCGCCTCGCAGACAAGCTCGGCGCGCAGGCGCGTCATGCGCCCCTCGGGCAGCTTCGGCTCGTGGTGATAGAGAAAGTCCGCCGTGACAAGGCCGAGGATGGAGTCGCCCAAAAACTCCAGCCGCTCATAGCTTTGCACATCGCCGTGGTGCTCGTTGGCATAGGACGAGTGCGTGAGCGCGGTTATAAGGAGCTGTTTATTGTTAAAGGTATAGCCGATTTTTGCTTCAAGCCTGTTCATTTTCGCCGTCGCCCTTCAGCTTCATGTATTCAATGTTCTCGTTTATGTCGGCAATAAGGCCGGAGTCGGCAAACTTGACCGCCTGACGCACGGCGGCAAAGATGCTGGCGGCGTTGGACGAGCCGTGCGCCTTTATGACCGGCTTTGAAATGCCGATGAGCGCCGTGCCGCCGACCTCGTTGACGTCCATGGATTTTTTCATGGCGGCAAGGTCGTTTTTCAGCACTGCGGCGGCGAGCTTGTTGACCGTATTCTTATAAAACACGCCCTTGAGCGCGCCCATCATGAACTTGATTGCGCCCTCGGTGGTTTTCAAAAGGACGTTGCCGGTGAATCCGTCGGAGACTATGACGTCGACCTTGCCGGCGAAAGCATCCGTCCCCTCGACGTTGCCGACGAAGTTGATTCTGCCCTCATCGTGCGCCTTTTTCATGAGAGCGAACGCCTGATGCTGCAATGCGCCGCCCTTTGAGTCCTCTGTGCCGACGTTCAAAAGGCCGACGCGGGGCGCGTCACAGCCCATGAGCTTCTTGGCGTAAAAGCTGCCCATGAAGGCAAACTGCAAGAGGTATTCCGCCGTGCACTCGACGTTCGCCCCGCAGTCGATGAGCATGGTGCCGTGCTCCCCCGCCGGGAGAACCGGCGCGAGCGCGGCGCGGCGAATGCCGCGAATGCGCTTGACGGTGAGCGTGGCGCCGGTCAAGAGCGCGCCGGTGCTGCCGGCGGAGACAACCGCGTCGCCCTTGCCGTCTCGGAGCATGGTGAGCGCGACGGCCATGGACGAATCCTTTTTGCGGCGCGTGGCGCTGCTGGGGTCGTCGGACATGGTGATGACCTCGGTGGCGTTGACGACGTCGATGTCGGTCTCGTTCTCAGCGGCAAGGTAGGCGCGAACCTGCTCCTCAATGCCGACGAGCGTGACGTCCACGCCCAGCTCGCGCTTGGCGCGCACTGCACCTTTCACGATTTCTTCGGGGGCGTTGTCGCCGCCCATGGCGTCGATTATTATCCTCACAGTGCGAAAACCTCCTTAGTCATGAGCCGGTCTATGATTTCAAGCGAGCGCCGGGATATCTCGGCGTTTTTGTTGCGCTTGCCCTTGACGCGATAACCCAGCGGGGTGATGATGCCGAAATTGATGTTCATGGGCTGGAAGTCGCCCACAGAGCCGCCGGAAATATACTCGGCGAGCGCGCCGATGGCCGTTTCCTGCGGGAAATCGACGCTGTCAAGCCCCAGCACGCGCGCGGCGGTTTCGATGCCGACGAGCATGCCGGAGGCGGCGGACTCCACATAGCCCTCAACGCCCGTCATCTGCCCGGCAAAGCTGATGCGCGGGTCGGTGCGCAGGCGGTAATACTTGTCCAAGAGCTTGGGGCTGTTGAGATAGGTGTTGCGGTGCATGACGCCGTAGCGGACGAAGTCCGCGTTTTTCAGCGCGGGAATCATGGAGAAAACGCGCTTTTGCTCGCCCCAGGTGAGGTGCGTTTGGAAGCCGACGAGGTTATAAATCGTGCCCTCGGCGTTGTCGCGCCGGAGCTGAACAACGGCGTAATTTTCGCGCCCGGTGCGCGGGTCGATGAGGCCGACGGGCTTGAGCGGCCCATAGCGCAGGGTGTCCACCCCGCGGCGCGCCATCACCTCAACGGGCATACAGCCTTCAAACACGCCGCCGTCGTCAAAGCCGTGAACCTCGGCCTCTTTGGCCGAGACAAGCTCGGTGACGAAGGCAAGGTATTCGTCCTTGTCCATCGGACAGTTTACATAATCCGCCGTGCCCTTATCATAGCGCGAGGCGAAGAAGGCGCTGTCCATGTCGACGCTCTCCAAGGTGACGATGGGGGCAACGGCGTCATAAAAATGCAGGTCGCTGTCGGGGCAGAGGGCGGCGATTTTGTCGGCAATGGCGTCGCTTGAAAGCGGGCCTGTTGCGATGACGACCTCGCCGTCGGGGATTTCGGTGGCCTCGGCGCGGATGATCTCGACATTGTCGGCATTTTCGAGCTTGGCGGTGATATAGCGGGAAAAGCCCTCGCGGTCAACGGCAAGCGCGCCCCCGGCGGCCACGCGGTTTTCGTCCGCGCTTTCCATGATGAGCGAGCCCATGCGGCGCATTTCGGCCTTCAAAAGGCCGACGGCATTGGAAAGCTCATCACTGCGCAGGGAGTTGGAGCAGACAAGCTCGGCAAAGCCGTCTGCGGAGTGGGCGGGGGTCTTTTTTTCGGGCTTCATCTCGACGAGGCGAACCTTGACGCCGCGTCGGCTGAGCTGCCAGGCGCATTCGCTTCCGGCAAGCCCCGCGCCGAGAACGGTTACTATTCTATCATTCATCTGTTGCTTTCTTTTTCACTGTTGTTTTTGCGGCGGGCTTTTTGGCTGCCGTTTTCTTCGCGGCGGGCTTCTTCGCCGCCGATTTTGCGGTTGTTTTGGATTTGGCTTTGGTCTTGGGCTCGGCCTTGGTGTCGGGCTCAA
>CAZUSM010000036.1:0-12707 GCA_964623675.1 uncultured Oscillospiraceae bacterium | reverse complement strand
GACGTCTGCATGAAGATATAATATTTTCGCAGACTCCGGTTCTCCGTCTGCTGTGGGGTAAACCCTACAGCGACAACAAAAGCACAAACCCCACCGGGCGCACGCAAACCGTGCGCCCGGTTTTTTGCGTTCTCAACGCCCCTGTATTGCTTTTATTTCCCGTTTATTCTATAATTATCACGGGGGTGATGTGATGATTGTGCTGCTTGATTTGGAGTGGATAGAGGCTGGGGACAAGCACCTGACCCAGCTTTCCGCCGTTCGTGTTGATGAGGCGTGGAACATTGTCTCTTCCTTTGACATTTTGGCAAACCCCGGCGCTAAGTTCTATTCCGATGCAAACCACATGGCCTACGGCGGGCTTGACATCGCGCAGTTCAAAAAGGCCGCGTCCGCAACCCATTGCGCGGCGGCCTTCGCCCGTTGGCTTGAACCGGGCGATGAGCTGTGGGTATGGGCAAAATCCAACCGTCGTTTCCTCACAGAGCTTATGGATGCTGCGCGTATTTCTTTGGAAAACCCGGTGCACTCGACCGCAAAGGCCGTTCGCCGTGCCGTCTTGGGCAAAGCGCCTCAGCGCCTAACCCCTTATGAGCTGCTGGCCATGCGCGGCGTGAGCGCGCCGCGCCCCGAACATCGCTCGTGCAATGACGTTGAGGCGATGAGGCTGCTTTTTCGGCACATAGACCTGCCGCACAATTCGTTCACCTCGCACCGCCACAAGCCCGCACCCGACCGCCGAGCCGAAAACGCTCAGATGATTGCACGTTCGCAGTACAATTTTCTTTTCCTGAAAGGCTCTGAGGTTTTCCACAACCGCGACTGCAAGCTCTGCCTGAACGCGAAAAGCAAAGCGCAAATCTCAGGCTCTGCGCATTACGAAACCGCCGCAAAAAACCGCCGCCCGTGCAAGGTCTGCAAGCCTCAGCCCGACCTGTTACCGGCGGCAGAACCCGCATCATCTCCGCCCGACTCCCTTGATTCATCGCCAACCGCAGATTCAGATACCCCGCCATGGGTGCCGGAAACCGTCAAAACACGCCTCGTCAACGGCGTCGTCACGACGATAAATCGCAGCAATGTCGTCGGCTGGTGCAAATACGATTTGCACCCCGGCACGCTCACAAAGGCGCTCTTGGAGCAGCATGAATGCCTGCAAAAGCAGTGCTTTTACCTCGTGCGCAACGAAGAGCACTCACTCTGGGCAGCGCTCGTCCAAAAAGAGCTGGACAGGGAAAAACGGAAAGCCGCCAAGCGCGCAAGGAAAGAAACACAGGCTCGCCGCGCGACTGCACAGCAGGAGCAAATCACGAAGCTCCAAAGCTATTTGGACAAGACCGCCTCCGACATGTACATAGTCCGCATTGAGGCCGAAAAGCCGTGGATTTTCAAGATATACTATGTCTCGGACAACGCCTTAGCCGACGGCCGGTGCTATCCCGACTTTTATGAATATCTCTCTCGCACATACCCCAACCAAAAATTCCTCCTCCGCCACATCCGCGCCGCCGACGGCCACTTCGTCACAAGGGATGAGTATTTTTCGAGGAGGAAATAACCCTCGCAAACCACAACCCGCCCGCGAAATCGTTTTTCAAAACGATTTCGCGGGCGGCGCTTCTATATATATTATCATCACGTTACCGCACCACGGCAAACACGCACCAAAGCACACCATACAGCAGGGGCTGATGCGCCATGTAGACCCAGAGGGTTTTTCTGCCCAGCCATTCCAGCGCGCGGCAGCGCCCCGCTTCGAGGAAACGGAGCAGCCGATGCTCCGCCGCGAGGCGATAGGCGAAATACCCGCACAAAAACAAAAACAGCCACGGCAAAAGCGGGAAATAATCCGCCGAGAAAAAGTCCTTCCCCGGAAAGCCGAAATACGCCGTCAGATAATTGGCGTACAGCGCGCGGGGCAGCTCGACGAGCCGCCACGAGCCGAGGCCGATATACCCCCGGTCGACCCGCCGCGTCAGCAAAAACGCCGCAAAGGACAGCGCCGTGCCCGCCCACGGCGGGCATCGGCGCAGCGCAGGCTCTGCGGCAAGGCAGATAAGCTTTGCCGAGCCGATGAGCGTGAGCACGCCGAAAAAGATGACGCTGCTCGGCATGACGAGCCACGTCGCCGCCGTAATCACCGCGCCGAGCGCGAACACCAGCGCCGCGCGGCGCAATCGCCGCCGCCCGAAATGCTGGCACATGCCGGAGATGAATATAAATGTCCAGCAAATCCACTGCTGCCAAATATACGCGCCCTCCGACTGAAACCAGGGCAGCTTGACGCCGAAAACATAAACGATGTCCCAAACCGCGTGATAGGCGACCATGACCAGCACGGTCAGCCCGCGCAGCTCGTCGAGCAGCGCATACCGCGTCTTCACCATCGGCTTTGTCCCCCTTCGCGGGCAAATTTCGCATAGGGTCGGGTGTGCTGAGGATGGGGGTGTTATCCCCCGTACATGGCGGCGGCAGCGGCCATGTCGGCCTCGGCCGCGCCGATATAATACCAGCCGCCCTGCACCTCGCGCGTGCAGCCGTAGCCGAAAATCTCATTGTACATCACGTTGAGGTCGGCGGCGGTAATCTCCTGAGTATAGGGGTTCAAATGCTCGTTTATCATGTCGAGCCAATTATAAAGCACGATGACGGCGTAGCTATACCCGCCGATGGTCTTGGGGGCGTTGGGCATGGTGTAAAACGTGATGTCCTCGGCCTTGCATAAGAGCGCCTGACGCATGAAATAGGCGATGTTTTTCGCGCTCAAATCCGTGGTGAGCGAGGCGGAGAGAATGTCAATCACCTTGCCGACGTTCGGGATGTTGCCCAGTGAAACAAACTGCTCGACGCAGGCCTTCAAAAACTTGTGCTGCACCTCAATGCGCCCGATGTCCGCGCTGGCATAGCCCGCGCGATAACGCACCAGCGCCATCGCCTCCAGCCCGCTCAAATGCGCCTCGCCCACGGGATAGTCGATGTACATGTCCTGCCACACGTCGTCATAAAACATCGGCTCGTCAAAATAATAGTCAATGCCGCCGACGGCGTCGATGACCTGCACAAACGCGTCAAGGTCGATGAGCGCATAGCAGTCGATTTCAAACCCGATCAGCTCCTCCACGCGGCCTTTCAGCGCGGCCATGCCGTCGCGCTCAAGCTGGGTGGCCTGATAATAAACGGCGTTGACCTTGCGCATGTCGCCGTCCATGTTCAGCAGCGTGTCGCGCGGAATGCTGACAAAGTCCATTTTGTGCGCATTCGTGTCCACCTTGCCGACGAGGATGGTGTCGGTGTGGCCGGTGTACATGTCAATCCCGGCCAAGAGCACGGTGTACACTCCGTCCTCGCGCGCGCTTGCCGGGGCGACGCCACCGTCAAGCACGGGGGTGGGTGTGGGCGTGGGCGGCAGCGTCGGCGCGGCGGACACGTCCGCCGATGCCGAGGCCACATCGGCGCTCTTGCTCTCGGCGATTTCGGGCGCCTGCTCCCAGAGGAAATACCCCGCAACCGCCGCCGCGATGAGCGCGGCGAGCACCGCCACGGCTATTATCAAAGCCTTGCCCGGCTTTTTCTTTTTATAGTGCATAATCTTCGCCTCTGAATCATTTTGCTTGTCAGAATGATATCACACACGGCGGCAATATGCAATAGCCGAGGGCTTGCGCCCTCGGCTATTGCACGGTGAGATATCACATTTCACGATAGACGTCCATCAGCTCGGAGAACAACTCCTGCGTGGAGGGCGGGGTGTAGGTAATGGCGTTGGCGCCGGCGTCGATGGTGCGCATGATGCTGTCGTTCGTCTTGCCGCCGGAGGCGATGATGGGCACGGTGGCGTTCTGCGCGCGGATATGGCGGACTACGTCGGGGGTGTTTATCCCGGCGGCGACGTTGAGTATGGCCGCGCCGTGCTGAATGCGCGAGGCGATGTCGGTCTTGGGGTTGGTGACGGTGATGACCACGGGGATATCCACCGCGTTCGCCACGGCGTAGAGGTTCAGGTCGGAAATCGGCGCATTGAGCACCACGCCCATCGCGCCCTGCGCCTCGACGTCCTTGGCGAGGGAGATGGTGCGGATGCCCTTGGTCGTGCCGCCGCCGACGCCGCAAAACACCGGGATATACGACGCTTTTATAATCGCGTCGCTGATGGCCTGCTGCGGCGTGAAGGGATAGACGGCAAATACCGCGTCCGCGTCGCAATTGCGGATGATGGCAAGGTCGGTGGTGAAGACGAAGCTTTTCAGCCGCCTGCCGTTGACGATGATGCCGCTGGCCTTGAACACTGCCTCCGGCATTTTGAGTATGTGAGTGCGGAGTCGCCCGCTTATCTGCGGAATGCCCGACGCCGCGCCGGCCTCTGAATTAACCGGGGTCAAGATATCTGCCACTCGGTATCCTCCTTATGTGTTGAGTATTTTCATGAATTCCTCGCCCGTGATGGTCTCTTTTTCATAGAGATATTTCGACAGCTCTTCGAGCTTGGCGCGATTGTCTCGCAAGAGCGTCAGCGCCTTTTCGTGCTGCGCCTTGACCAGCGCCACCACAAGCTCGTCTATCCGCGTCTGCGTCTCGGCCGAGCAAGCGAGGGACGTGTCCTCGCCGAGATATTGGTTGTTCACCGTCTCCATGGCCACCATGTCGAACTCCTCGCTCATGCCGTAGCGCGTTATCATCGCGCGGGCGAGCTTCGTGGCCTGCTCGATGTCGTTGGACGCGCCCGTGGACACCGTGCCCAGCGCGACCTCCTCGGCGGCGCGGCCGCCGGTGTACGTGGCGATTTTGTTGACAAGCTCGTCCTTGGTCATGAGATAATGGTTGCCCTCCTCGACCTGCATGGTGTAGCCCAGCGCGCCGGAGGTGCGGGGGATAATCGTGATTTTCTGCACGGGGGCGGAGTGCGTTTGCAGCGCGGCCACCAGCGCGTGGCCGATTTCGTGATACGCCACGGCCATTTTCTCCTCGTCGGACAAGATGGCGTTTTTCTTTTGATACCCCGCGATGACGACCTCGATGGACTCCTCCATGTCGGCCTGCGTGGCGTATTTGCGGCCGGCGCGCACGGCGCGCAAGGCCGCCTCGTTGACGATGTTGGCAAGCTCTGCCCCGCTCGCGCCGGAGGCCATGCGGGCGATCACCTTGAAGTCCACATCGTCTGCGATTTTGACGTTTTTCGCGTGAACCTTGAGTATTTTTTCGCGCCCGTCCAAATCGGGCAGCTCCACCGGCACACGGCGGTCAAAGCGGCCGGGGCGCGTGAGCGCGGGGTCGAGCGCGTCGGGGCGGTTCGTCGCGGCGAGAATCATCACGCCGGAATTGCCCTCGAAGCCGTCCATCTCGGTCAAAAGCTGGTTGAGGGTCTGCTCGCGCTCGTCGTTGCCGCCCATGCCGCTGCCGGTGTGGCGCTTTTGGCCGATGGCGTCGATTTCGTCGATGAAGACGATGCAGGGGGCTTTCTCCTTGGCCTGTTTGAACAGGTCTCGCACCTTTGACGCGCCCATGCCCACGAACATCTCCACAAATTCCGACCCGGAGATGGAGAAGAACGGCACGTTCGCCTCGCCCGCGACGGCCTTGGCCAGCATGGTTTTGCCCGTGCCCGGAGGGCCGACGAGCAGCACGCCCTTGGGCATCGTCGCGCCGATTTCTTTGTATTTGCCGGGGTCGTGCAGATAGTCCACGATTTCCGCGAGGCTCTCCTCCGCCTCGTCCACGCCCTCAACGTCGGCAAAGCTGATGCCGTCGGAGGACTTGACGTAAACCTTTGCGTTCGACTTGCCCATGTTGAACGACAGCGCGCCCGCGCCGCCGCCCGCGCGATCCATCATCTTTTTGGACATATACTGCCCCACGGCCACAAACAGCACCACCGGCAGTATCCACGTCAGCAAAAACGACAGCAACGGAGACGTCTCCTCCACTATCACCCCGCCGAAGTCCGCGCCCGCCTCATACAGGCGCGCGGTCAGCTCCGGGTCGGACAGCGGCGCGGTTTTATAAATCTGCTGACCGGCCTTGTCGGTGAATAGAATCTGGTTGTCCTCAATGTCCACGCGGCCGATGTCGCCGGCCTCTGTCATGGACATGAACGTGCCGTAATCCACCTCTTTGACCTGCGCAGCGGCGATTTTGGGCATGACCAGCAGGTTGACCAGCAGCAAAACGGCCAAAACAATGGCATAGTAATATGCAAGCGGCTTCTTGGGCTGTTTGACTTCGTTCACGGTATTTACCCTCTCTATCATTTAATGCTATCATTCTAAAAGCCGAATTTCAACTCAAGATAAACTGAATGCGTAAATTCCGTGAACAATTTTGCGTGAATTTGTTAATTCGCGTGAAAAAGGGGCTGTAGCGAGTTTTTCATTTCGCTACAGCCCCCGTGCGTATATTCCGGTTTATTCCGCCATATCTCTCAACACCGCCTCGGCGCAGCGCATGCCGTCCACGGCGGCGGAGCTGATGCCCCCGGCGTACCCCGCGCCCTCGCCGCAGGGGTAAAGCCCCGCGATTGAGCCTTGCAGCGCGCCGTCGCGCACTATGCGCACGGGGGAGGATGAGCGCGTTTCGGGCGCGGTCATGACGGCCTCCGGCGCGTCAAAGCCCGCGAGCTTTTTGCCCAGCGCGGGTATCGCGTTTTCCAGCACCCCGGTTATCCTCTCCGGCAGCACCTCGCGCAGCTCGCCCCACACCACGCCGGGGCGATACGTCGGGCGCACGCCCGCGTCGCCCGTGCTCGGGCGCTTGGCGATAAAGTCGCCCACGGTCTGCGCCGGGGCGAGGTAATTGCCCCCGCCGACGCGGTAGGACGCGCGCTCGATGTCCCGCTGCCAGTACATGCCGCCCAGCGCCCCCGGATACGGGAAGTCGTCGGGCGTGAGCGTGACGAGCAGGGCGGAGTTGGCGTTTTCGCCGTCGCGCGCGGAATAGCTCATGCCGTTGGTGACGACGCCGCCCGCCTCCGACGCGGCGGCGAACACCTCGCCGCCGGGGCACATGCAAAAGGTGTAGGCGCTTGTGCCGTCGGGCAGATGGACGTTGAGCGAGTAATCCGCCGCGCCGAGGTTGAGCGCGCAGTGAGCGCCGTACTGCGCGGCGTTTATCGCGCTTTGCCTGTGCTCGATGCGCACGCCCATGGAAAACGCCTTCGGCTGCATGTCGACCCCTTGGGCGTGCAGCGCTTCAAACGTGTCGCGCGCGGAGTGGCCGACGGCGAGAATGAGGCGCGCGCAGGGAATGGTGTACTCCCCCTCCGCGCCCGTCACGCGCGCGCCGACAAGGCGGCCGTTTTCGACCGCGAGGCCGTCCAGCCGCGTTTGAAAGCGCACCTCGCCCCCGTGGGCAATCACGTCCTCGCGGATATTTTGGACTATGTTTATCAGCACGTCTGTGCCGATGTGGGGCTTGGCGTCATATAATACGCTCTCGTCCGCCCCATGCTCGTGAAATTGCCTCAGCACCCAGAACATGCGCCTGTCGTGCGTGCCGGTGTTGAGCTTGCCGTCGGAAAATGTGCCCGCGCCGCCCTCGCCGAACTGCACGTTGCACTCCGTGTCCAGCGCTCCCCCGGCGCGAAAGGCCTCCACCGCCGCCCGGCGGCTCACGGCGTCGCGGCCACGCTCGATGACGATGGGCCGCGCCCCGGCGCGGCTGAGCACCAGCGCGGCGAACATGCCCGCCGGGCCGAAGCCGACGATGACAGGCCGCGCCGCGCCCTGCGGCGCGGGCGGAATGACGTACTCCGGCGGGGTGTAAGCCTCGGCCTTGGCCGCGCGGGCGCGGGCGAGGACGCGCCCCTCGTCGCACTTGAGGCGCACGGCGAGAGAGCATATATAATGTATATCGTCCTTGCGCCGGGCATCGAGCGAGCGCTTGATCAGCGTGTATTCGGCAATGTCCCCCTCGCGTATGCCCAAGCGCTTGGCCGCGCGCGCTTTCAGCGCGGCGGTATCCTCACCCACGGCGAGACGGAGCTGGCGCACAAGTATCATTCGCCCAGCCTCCCCGCCACGTGGCCGCTCGCCCACGCCCATTGCAGGTTGTATCCCCCGCAATCGCCGTCGACGTCCAACAGCTCCCCGCAGATAAAAAGCCCCGGCATGAACCAGCTTTGCAGCGTCTCCGGGTCGACGCCGGACGTGCGTATCCCCCCGGCGGTGACCTGCGCGCTGTCAAAGCCCTCCGTGCCGCGCACGCGCAGGGCAAACCCCTTCCCCGCGCGCACAGCCGCGTCAAGCGCGGCCGAATCCAGCGCGCCGAGCGGCGCGGCGGCGTCTATCCCGGCGTATTTAATCAGCATGCGCCCAAGGCGGTTGTGCACTATCCCGGTGAAAAGCTCACCCGCCGTGAGCTTTTCAAAGCGCTCACAGCGCGCGGCAAGCCACGCGCGCACGTCCTCTGCCGTATATTCGCGCAAAAAGTCGATTTTCAGCGTCAGCCCGTCGCCGCCGGTGGCGGCGGCGCGGGAAATGTCGAACACCGCAGGGCCGGACACGCCCGTGTCCGTGAACTGCACCTCCCCCGCGCCCACGGCCAGCTCTTCGCCCCCGGCGGTGAGGGCGATGCGCGCGTCGGCGCGCACACCCTTGAGCGCGCGCGGGTAGTCGGGGTCGGTGATGAGCTGCACCAAGGCGGGGTAAAGGCTCGTGCGCTTATGGCCGAGGGGCTTGAGCAGCTCGTATCCATCCATCACGCCGCCGAGCTTCGCCCCCGCCGCGCCGCCGCAGGCGGCGATGACATAATCGGCGCGGTAAGTCCCCGCGTCGGTGACGACCTCGTACCCGCTCCCGGCGCGCGAAAGTGCGCGCGCCGACTCACCCACGCGCACGTCCACCCCCGCCGCCTCCAGCGCAAAGCGCAGCACGTCCACCACGCTGTTGGCCGAGTTTGAAAGAGGGTAGACCCGCCCGCCGTACTCCGTCACGGTGACGAGGCCGAGCGCGTGGAAAAAGTCAAGCGTGTCCTCCGGGGTGAAGCGCGCGAGCGCCGGCGCGGCGAACTCCGCGTTCTCCCCGTGATAGTTTTCGATTGTCGCGTTGATGTTGGTGAGGTTGCACCGGCCGTTGCCCGTGGCGGCGAGCTTGCGCCCGACGCGGTTTTGCCGCTCCAAAAGCACCACGTGCCGCCCGGCCTCGGCGGCGGTCAGCGCCGCCATCATGCCCGACGCGCCTCCGCCTATAACCACTACGTTTTTCATCTTATCCCTGTTTCAAAGCGTCAATATTCGTATATCCCGCCGCCGATGAACTCGCGCAAAAGGCTGTCCGGGGCGACGAGGCTGTCGTCAATGTGGCCGAAAAGCTGAATCGCGGGCAAAACCGAGCGCAGCTCTTCAAAGCGCTCTATCCCCTCCGGCACGGCGGAGAAAAGCTCCGTCGCCACGGTGTTGAACACCGCCGGCTCGTATGGCAGGGAGGAATCGAACTGATAATCCGCCTTGTTCTTGAACGGCGAGATATAAAGCTTCTCCCCACGGCGGACGTTGGCCCACATGGCCATGGTCTCCGCCGGGTCAGAGCCGCGGAAAAGATGGTCGCGCACGGTGCGCCGCACGAGGCGGAACCACGTCCCCTTGAACACGACCTGTCCGTTGAACTCCACGTTGCTCCGCGCGGAGATGTACAGCTTGAACGCCTCCGGGTGCGAGTCGGTGATGATGTCGTTCAGGGCATGTATGCCCTCGAAGATGACCACCTCGTCCTTTGCCAGCTTGATGGACGAAAACGGCTCTTGAATCCGCATTTTGCGCGAAAATTCGTACTTCGGCACGAAGATGCGCTCGCCCTTGGCCAGCATGGTGAAGTGCCGGTTTAACAGCTCCATGTCCAAGCACAGCGGGGACTCCAAGTCCATTTCGCCCGTTTCCGTGCGCGGCACGGTGGCGGGGTCGAGGGTGTTGAAGTAATTGTCCATGCTGACATAATGCGTGCCCACGCCCCGGCGTTTCAGCTCCTCGGCGACCTTCATCGCGGTGGTCGTCTTGCCCGAACCCGACGGGCCGGAGAGCAGCACGATGGGGCTTTTTTCGCGGTTGGCGATGATTTTCTCCGCCGCCGTGGCGACCTTGGCGGCATAAGCCGCGTCGCTTTCCTCCACGAAGCCCTTGGGGTCGGCGATGGTTTTGAAATTGATGTCATTCAACTGATATGCCATTGTCCTTCTCCTTTTCCTGCACGGTGTAAAAGCGCACTATTTTTTTCTTGTCTCCGCAGATTTTTTCAATGCTTTGAATGTATTCCTGCGGGTATTTGGGCACCATGATGCGCAAGTTGCGCCCGTCGCCGGGGCGAATCAGCTTCGTCGAGCCGCCCGCGCCCACGGCGATTATGGTGCACAGCTCTTCCATTATTGCTATGTTATAAAGGCTGGCGGTATTCCCCTTTTCCCAGCCGACGTTTTCAAACCCGCCGGACATGAACTTTTGCCGATAGAGGTAATACGGCGCATACCCCGCGCCGGTCAGCGCCTCGGCGGCGTAATCGAGCATCACGCGCACCTCGCCCGATGAGGGCAGCGCCGCCCCGTCTCGCGTGATGCGCGAGCCCTTTTTCAGCGACAGGGTGTGCACGGTGATGTTCTCCGGCGCGAGCGCGAGCACGCGGTCAACCGTCTCGCGAAAGCCCCCCGCCGTGTCGCGCGGCAGACCCGCGATGAGATCCATGTTCACCTCAAAGCCCCCCTCGGCGCGCACAAGCGCCAGCGCGGACACTATGTCCGCCGCCGTGTGGTGGCGGCCTATCTCCTCCAAAACGCGGTCGGACATGCTCTGCGGGTTCACGCTCACGCGCCCCACGCCGTGCCGACGCAGCACGCTCAGCTTTTCCGGCGTGACGGTGTCCGGCCGCCCGGCCTCGACGGTGTATTCGCGCACATGCGAAAGGTCAAACTCCCGCTCGATGCACGAGCACAGCGCGTCCAGCTGCCCGGCGGAGAGCGTGGTGGGCGTGCCGCCGCCCATGTACACCGCCACAACGCGCCCGCCCACCTCGCGCACGGCCTGCGCCGTCGCGGCAAGCTCTCGGTGCAGCGCGGTGAGGTACGGCTCGATGAGCGCCATGCTTTTTTCAACCGACTGGCTGACGAAGCTGCAATATGAGCACCGCGTCGGGCAAAACGGAATGCCGACGTAAAGGCATATATCATTCTCGCCCAGGCTCGCCTCGGCCTCAAGGGTGACGCGGCTCGTGCGCGCGCAAAGCCGCGCGCGCTCATCCGTCACGTCGTATTTCTCCGTGAACGCCCGTGCGGCCTCCTCCTCGCTCAGCCCCTCTTTGAGCAGCGGGGTCATCAGCTTGCCGGGGCGCACGCCCGTCAGCGCGCCCCACGCCGGGCGGCTGACGCCGGAGGCAAGCGCCGCGCGATAAACCGCGTTTTTCACAAGGCGCTGGCAATAGCGGTCTTTCAGCAGTTCGCTTGTCATGAGCTTATTCTCCACTGCGGCGCGCCCGCGGTACAGCACCTCGCCGCGGTACAGCTTGCATGTCACCGTGGTGCGCATTGCCGCGCGGTGAAGCTTCACTTCCATTCTGTCCCCCTCCGGCTCACCCTGCGGGTACTCCGGGCGCTCGTTGGGGAACATCGTCAAAAGTATCTGCTCCAGCGCGTATTTATAATCATTGTCGAATAGATACAGCTTCAAGATAAATCTCCGTGCAATCCTGCAGTATTTGCGCTCGCGAGTGGGTCGCCTCGCGGCGGGCTTCGCCGCGACGGCGCGGCCTGCCCCACTCAAAACGCATGTGTTCTATACTATACCAATTATTCACCTCGAGTGCAAGCGGACAGCGGCAACAATCCGACAAAATTTCTTATAAAAAATCGAGAAAAATCGAAAAAACCATTGGAAATTTTCTCGGACTTGTTGTAAAATAGGCTTATATAATATAAAGTAGGGGAAATTTTGAATGTTTGCGGTAGGAGAAAAGATAATTTACGGAGAAAACGGCGTCTGCACGGTTGAGCGCATTGCGCCGCTGGAGCTGTCCGGCTCGTCGCCGGACAAGCTTTATTATTACCTCACGCCCTATATCGGCACGGGGACGTATTTCGCCCCGGTGGATTCGGGCGCGTACATGCGCCCGGTCATGGGACGCGACGAGGCCGAGGCGCTCATCGACGCCATCCCCGGCATCGCCCCCGCCGTGTGCACCGACAGCCGCTTCAACCACGTCGACGCTTTTTATAAAGAGCTTTTCAAGCAGCACAGCTGCGAAGCGCTGGTGAGCGTGGTGAAGGGCCTGCACCTGCGCATGAGCGAGCGCAAAACCAAGTCCAGCCGCTCCGAAACCACCATGAAACGCGCCAAGGACATTCTCCACGGCGAGCTTGCCGTGGCCTTGGGGCTGGAGCTGGGCGAGGTGGAGGGCTATATCGCCCGCCGCATCGGCGAAAAGGCCGCCGAGGCCTTCGCCGTCACTGAGCTTGCCGAGCACTGAGCGGCAGGTGTTCGCCTCCCGCCTGCCTAAATCGCGGCAAAACGGCACTTTGAGTCAACAATAACGTCGGCTGTAAGGTCGGCGGCGGACATTCCGCCGCCGACCCCGCCTTTTTCGCGAAAAGTACGCGAAAATCGGGAAAAAGCACTTGACAATTGAGAAAAAACCGTTATAATTATATGGCCTGTCAGTAGGTACAGGCATCCTTGCTCCTCCCCGTGAGGAGGGGCCATTAGACCAAAAGGAGGTGCAACCATGGCAAAAGCAAGCGAA
>CAZUSM010000035.1:0-12937 GCA_964623675.1 uncultured Oscillospiraceae bacterium | reverse complement strand
AGGACGACGACCCCGGGGCGAGGAGAGAGGCCGGGGAGGCCAAAAGAAGAGAAAAGGCCTCCCGCCTTTACGGAAACTGGCTGCGCGAAAGCTGCGAAGTGCGCGCGGCATACCCCGGCTTTGACTTGACGAGAGAGCTTGAAAACGCCGAGTTCAAGGAGCTTTTGCGCTCCGGCGCGAGCGTGAAGGCGGCATACGAGCTGGCAAACCGCGCAGACATTATGCGCGCGGCGGCAGAGGAGATGGAGCGCAAGCTGACGCAGAGGATACTCTCCGGCTCTGACCGCCCGCGCGAGGGCGGGCTTGCCAGCCAAAGCGCGGCTGTGGTGAAAACCGACGTGTCCGCCATGAGCAAAAGCGCGCGGCAGGACATAATCCGCCGCGTCGCCGGGGGCGAGCGCATAGTGTTTTGACCCGCAGACGCCCCGAAAAACACACAACAAAGGAGAAATGAGCACAGATGAACAACGAAAACGTTCAGACCACAAGCACCCTCGGCCTGTCGGCCGAGATGAAAACCTTTTATGACATGGCGCTTATCGACGAGGCGCAGGCCAACCTCGTCCACGACCAGTTCGGCCAGAAGCGCCCCATTCCCGCAAACGGCGGCAAGATAATCGAGTTTCGCAAGTTCGCGCCGCTTGCCAAGGCCACCACGCCCCTGACCGAGGGCGTCACCCCGGACGGAAAGCAGCTTTCCGTGAGCACCGTGACGGCGCAGGTGAGCCAGTACGGCGATTATATCACCCAGTCGGACATGCTGGAGCTGACCGCGCTGGACAACACCATTCTCGAATCCGCCAAGCTCCTCGGCCGTCAGGCCGGGGCGACGCTCGACACCGTGGTGAGAAACGTTCTCCACTCCGGCACGAATGTCATCTACGCCGAAAAGCAGACCGCCGGGGGCAGCGAGACCGTGGACAAGCGCGAGGCGCTTGACGGCGACTGCCGCATCAACGTCGAGCTTATCCAGCGCGCGGTGGCCAAGCTCCGCGCGCAGAACGCGCCCACCATCAACGGCAAGTATGTCGGCATAATCCACCCCTACGCCGCCTATGACCTCATGCGCGACGACGAGTGGATCGACGCGCACAAGTACGCCGCGCCCGAAAACCTCTATGAGGGCGAGATAGGCGAGATTGCGGGCGTGCGCTTCGTGCAGACCACCGAGGCCAAGATCTATGCCGGCGACGACCTCGCCTCCGACAGCCGCACCCTCACGGTCAACAATGCCGCAGGCTACACCGGCGCGGTGACCGAAATCAAGTTCGACGGCGGCGCGGTGGAGGAAAACGCCCTCGTCGGGCGCTATATCCTCATCAATTCCAAGCGCGCCAAGGTCACGGCCAACACCGCCGACACCCTCACCGTTGAGAGCGCCGACTTCGGCACTGTGGCCGACAACGCCGTCATCTATCCCGGCGAGGGCGGGGCAAACGGCCTTGCCGTGTTCGGCACGCTCATCCTCGGCGACGGCGCTTATGGCGTGACCGAGGTCACGGGCGGGGGACTGGAGATAATCGTGAAGCAGCGCGGCTCGTCCGGCGCGGCAGACCCGCTTGACCAGCGCTCCTCCGTCGGCTGGAAGGCCATCAAGACGGCGGAAATGCTCATCGAAAACTACCTTGTGCGCATTGAAAGCGTGTCCCCGCGCTTTTCCGCGAGCGCCAAGGCCAACTGACATAACCCAAGAAAGGAGCAACGGAAAATGGCAAAGAAAAACGTGAACGGCGAGAAACTCATCAAAATCCGCCTGCCCAAGGAGCGCCGCGAGCAGGAGGACGTGTTCGTCGGCATCAACGAGCGCACCTGGCTCATCAAGCGCGGCGTCGAGGTGGAAGTGCCCGAATGCGTGGCCGAGGTTTTGGAAAACCGCGAGATGATGCTGGAGACCATTTCGGCCTTCGAGGACGCCGCGGCCAAGCGCCGCTGAAAAGATGACTCTTCGGGAGGCGATAGCGCGCGCAGACGCGCTGCGCCCCAACGGCTTCAGCTATGCGCAAAAGCTGGCGTGGCTGTCCGCGCTTGACGGCGCGGTGACGGCAGAGGTGATAAACACGCACGAGGGAGGGGAGTGGGTGCAGTTCGCGGAGTACAGCGAATGCACCCCTCCGGAGACCGTGCTGCTGATCCCGCCGCCGTATGACGAGGCGTATCTGAGGCACTTGGAGGCGCAAATGGACTACGCAAACGGCGAATTCGACCGTTACAACAACTCAAACGCCATGTATTCCGCCGTTTACGGGGCGTTTGTGAGCTTTTACAACCGCACGCACATGCCGCGCGGGGAAAAGAAGCGATATTATAAATAGCATCGAGAGGAGGGCGGAGAATGCTGTACCCGACGCTGAAGCGAAAAAGCAAAAAGCAGCAGACCGTGAGCGCATTTCGCGGCTATGAGCGGCGACTGAGGACGAACGAGGGCGCGTTTTATGACACGGAGAACCTGTCCACGGCGCACTACCCCCTGCTTTCGGTGCGCCCCCGGCGGGGCGAGGTGATGGCGCTGTCAGCCCCGCAGGGGCTGGCGGAAAAGGACGCGCTGGCCTATATCGACGGCGGCACGCTTTATTACAACAGCTTGCCCACGCCCCTCACCGGCATGAGCGCGGGGGAAAAGCAGCTGGTCAGCATGGGCGCGTACCTGTGCATTTTCCCGGATAAGCTATATTACAACACCCAGGACGCCTCGGACTACGGCGCGATGGAGAGCGAATGGAGCTATGAGGGGCAGGTGGAGTACGCAATGTGCTCGCTGACCGGCGAGGAATTTGGCGAGGCCGAGAGCGCCGCCACAGCGCCCGACAACCCCCAAGAGGGTGAATACTGGATAAACACGGCGAGCGGGACGCTGTCGCAATACAGCGTGGCGATGAAAATGTGGGTGGAGGTGGAGAGCGTATACACAAAGCTCAGCTTCACCACGCAGGGGCAGCTGCCGACGGCGTTTTCGCAGTATGACGGCGTGACGATAGCGGGGGCGAGCGTCGAGAGCGCAAACGGGTCGAAAATCCTGCATGCCGTGGGCGGCAGCCCCGGCACGGCGCCGGATTTCGCCGAGGCCGAGCGGGACTACATCATCATCGCGGGCGAGCCGCTGAGCGCGAAAAAGGTGGTGGACGGGGAGCGCGTGACGATAAAGCGCAGTGTGCCGGACATGGACTTCGTCTGCCAATGCGCAAACCGCCTGTGGGGCTGCCGCTACGGCAACGACGGCGAGCAGAATCTCAACGAGCTTTATTGCTCTGCCCTCGGCGACTTCAAAAACTGGGAGCAGTACATGGGGCTGTCCACGGATTCGTGGCGGGCGAGCGTCGGCTCGGACGGCGTGTTCACGGGCGCTGTCAGCTATCTCGGCACACCGCTTTTCTTCAAAGAAAACTGCATTCACCGAGTGTCCGTTTCCGCAACGGGCGCGCATCAGGTGGGCGAAACCGTTTGCCGGGGCGTGCAAAAAGGCTCGCACAAGAGCCTCGTGGTGGTCAATGAGACGCTTTATTACAAGTCGGCGAGCGACGTGTGCGCCTATCAGGGGGCGTTTCCGGAGAGCGTGTCAACGGCGCTGGGCAGCGCGCGCTACCACGACGCCGTGGCCGGGGCGCTGGGCGATAATTATTACATCTCCATGCTCGATGAGGGCGACGCGCCGAGCCTTTTCGTGCTGGACATTGCCAAGGGGCTGTGGATGCGCGAGGACGATTTTCGCGCTGCGGTCTTTGCGCGGGTGGACAATGAGCTTTATGCCCTCTCCGGCAAGACGCTGTACGCCATGCGCGGCACGGTCGGCGTGAAAGAGCCGCCGGTGAAATGGCGCGCGGAGACAGGCATGCTCATGTGCGAATACCCAAGGCAGAAATATTTGACGCGCGTGCTGCTGCGCGCGTGGATGGACGCGGAGAGCGAGGCGGAGGTGCACGTGGAGTATGATTCCTCCGGCGTGTGGGAATACGCCGGGCGAATGCGCCTGGCCGAGGCGGGGTCGGCGGAGCTTCCGCTGCGCCTGCGGCGCTGTGACCACGCGCGGATAGCCTTGTCAGGCCGGGGCGACATGCGCCTTATCAGCCTGACGCGCGAGATAACGGAGGGATAATCATGCACGAGCTTCCGCCGATTTTGACCGGCACACAGACCCAGCAGATCGCCGCGCTGCGCGCCTATCTCGTGCGCATGGCGCAGGAGCTGAACGCCGCCGAGGGCGCGGCGGCGCATTACGGCGCGGCAAACGGCGCCGTCACGGCGGGCAAGCCCACCGTGACCGGCGCAATGGTGGGCGGCAGTGCGAGCGCGGGCGCGAGCGAGGACGCCGTGCGCAAAAACGCCGCCGCACTGCGCCAGCTGATACTCAAAACCGCCGACGGCCTCGCCGGGGACATCGAGGCGAGCGGCGAGGGGGCAAAAAGCTATGCCGACGCGCAGTTGAGCGCGGCGGAGGAGACCTTCCTCGCGCGCTCGGAGTTCGGCACGTTCACGGAGAACATAGAAAGCCAAATCGCCTCCTCCGCGCGCGGGATAGTCGAAAGCTATGGCTATACGGAAAAAATAGAGTCCAACCAAGAGCGGCTGGCGCTTTTGCAGACTTATGTCACGGACATCGACGGGCAAATCCGTCGCGGGCTGGTCAAAGACCCCGCGACCGGGGAGAGCGTGACAGGCATCGCCATTTCGCAAAACCTGCAATTCACCGGCGAGGTGACCACGGGCAGCGACGGCAAAAGCTATTACACCCTCTCCTCCGGGCAGACCTTCGGCCTTTACACCTCGACGGGCTGGCAGTTTTGGATAAACGGCTATCGGCGCGGGTGGTACAACTCCGTGGACGGCATGCTGCACATCGCGAACGTTGCGGTGGAAAACGCACTGCAAATAGGCGCGGCGTGGCGCATAAGCGCCGAGGGCGGGCTGGGCATCAAATACACAGGGGAGTGAGCACATGGGCGTCAACTTTTTTCAAAACGGAGTGAGCCTCGGCGCGAGCGCGGGCTGGGGCGGCTATACGGGCGGCAACAACTATGTCGTGCGCTATGACTTCACAACCGGCGCCGCCGGCGCGTCCGCCGTGACGCTGACCCTGTCGGGCATATACAACGGCCACGAGGCCGGCACACAGCGCTTCGGCTTCAAAATCGGCTCATCGGGCACGGCGTGGGCGAATGCGCGCGCCATGGCGGCCGACTCCGGCCTTGCCGCGATGAGCTATAACGCCGCGAGCGGGTACGGCTGCACGCTGACGGCCACGGGGCTGAATCTCGCGCCGCACACGACGTATTATATCTTCGTGTTCGTGGCCAGCGCGGGGGCGGAATATTACACCGCGTGGAACTGCACCGCGCCGGGCATTGCGCTTTCCGGCACTTATGTGCCGCCGAGCTCGGCGATAAGCTCGGTTTCGGCGCAGGTGAGCACGGGCAGCGCGGTGTCGATAATCATGAACCGCTCCGGCGGGTGCTGGCACAGGGCAAGGTTTTATTATTCGGGCGAGCTTTTGGCCGAGTCCGAGGCGTTCGCCGCCGCGCTGAGCCACACCTGCCCGCGCGCGTGGCTTTCAAAAGCACCGGGGGAGAAGAGCGTGAGGATAGATGTGGCGGTGCAAAGCTACGCGGAGAGCACATGCACGAGCGCCACGGGCGCGCCGCAGACGGCGCACTTCACCCTGACGGCGGACGAGGACATGCGCCCGGCGCTCAACGCCGCCGCCGTGACCGCCACGGCGGTCAACACCGGCGCGGCGGCAAGCTTCACCGAGGCCATCGCGGGCGTCAGCCGCGTGACGGTGCGCTTCAACACGGCGAAAATCGACCTTTCCGCCTGCGCCGGGGCGACGGCGGAATACTACAGCGTCAGCGTCGACGGGCGCAAGATAATCTCCGCTCAACCGACGCTTGACGTGGGCGTGCTCGGCGCGGGCAGCACGCTGCTGTGCACGGTGACGGACTCGCGCGGGAGAGAGGGCGGCGTGAGCATAAGCGTGGACATGCTGCCCTACGTCAAGCCCTCGCTGGGCGAGCTTGCGGCGGAGAGATGCAGCGCCTCCGGCGAGCATGACGAGGGCGGGGCGTATATCCGCGTGCGCGCGGCGCTGTCCGTCACGGCCATCGGCGCGAAAAACAGCGCCACGGTGTACGCCGCCGTTCAGCCCTCCGGCGGCGAATGGGGCGCGGAGACGACCCTGACCGCCTTTGAAAGCGGCAAATGGTCAAGCGCGTGGGCAACGCCCACCTATCTCGGCGGCGATTTGACCGGCGACAGCTACACCGTGCGTCTGCGCGTATGCGACGCGGTGGGCGGCGAGGGGGTTTACACCCTGCGGCTTTATCACCAGCAGTGGGCGGTGAAGCTGAACGAAAACGGCACGGCGATCGGCTTCGGCATGGCGCCCACGGCGGCCAACGCCGTGATGGTGGCGTCAACATGGCGGCTTTATATGGGCACGCCGGTGCTGGCAGAGGGGGCTTACGGCACGGCAGAGCCGACGCAGGCCGTGAGCGCGCCCGTCGAGGGGCAGCTATATTTCAAGCTCAAGGAGTGAGGACGGATGGGGTATTTCGGCGCGCTTGAAAAGCGCGCGAGAACAAGCGGCGGCTGGGGCGCGTGGGGCGCGCTGTCCGGTGCGGACTATGTATCAAGCGAGGGCAAATGCGTGGTGTACCGCGTGCGGGCGCATTATGACAGCGCCGACGCGGCGCTGTCGGCGCTCGGCGTGGCGACGAACTTCGTAAGCCCCCTCACCTCGGCAAACCCCTCGACGGCCTGCTGCTATCTATACACCTTTGACCCCACCGACAGCGACGTGAGCGCCCCGCCGGGCGGATACGCGGCGATGGCGGGGCCGGTCGCATTCGAGGCGAGCACCGTGGGCAACTATCTGACGTTTTCGTTCCCCGCGCCGTCGGGCGCGCCGGAATGGCTGTACTTTTTCTTCACGTCCACGGCGCGCTATGCCGATTACGGCACGAACCAAATCTATCACTACGCCACCGGCAACTGGAGCGACGCCTATCAAACTGGCACGCGCACGCCCGCCGTCACCGGCGGCCTGTCCGGCACGAGCGCGGGCGGCTCAAGCGGCGGCGAGGGCGGCTTTGCCGGGGTGGACAGCTATAAAATAAAAGACTGCGGCACGAGGCACAGCATACCGCAGACGCGGCAGAGCTTTTCGATGAGCATGGCGAGGGGCGAGATAGGCCGCATGACGCTCAGCTTTGATTACGCCGTGCAGACGGACATCGTGGTGTCCTCATCGGGGAGGAGCGAGCTGACGCATCTGTTCTTTTCCGACGGCGCGGAGATTGACACGCACACGGGGCGACCGTTGAGCGTGCTGCGCGAATTCGACGCCGACGGCGCGCTGACGGCCACGCGCGTGGAAAAGGGGCGGGTTTATTACGTCTTTGCGATGTACTACGGCGGGGCGGAGAGCGGCAGCGTTTTCTTCACGCTCTCGCCCCCGGCGGCGGTGTGGTCGGTGGGCGACGCGGCGGAGTACACTGCGCTGAAAGCCCCGGTGACGCGCGCCGTCGCCCTCGCCAAGGCGAAATACTCAGTGCTGAAAATGAGCTTTGCCTATTCCGGCGCGGCGCGGTTTTACACCGACGCAACGACGGCGGAGGCGGAGATGGTGGCGATGGGCTATTTCGGGCGGAACGACAGCGTCGACAGCAGCAGCGGCGCGGCCACGGATTATCTCGCGCACGGCCACGGCGACATGAAAACCGGCGACCCGCCGGACTATGACATGACGCACTACGTCGAGGCGGGGCAGACGTATTATCTCATCACGAGGTGCTTTTCCGGGTCGTTTCCGATAAGCACGAGCATACACATCATCCCGCCCGAAGAGGAGGGCACGGCGTGGCTGAGCGCCGGGGACACGGTGCGCGCGGCGGAATGCTATGTTTTCACGGGAAACGGCTGGCGCGCGGCGTCGCCGAGGGTGTACGCGCGCGGCGCGTGGCACACGGGAATTTAAGGAGGATAACATGACACAAGAGGAGAAAAAGGCAAGGCGCGAGGCGGGGTTGGATTATGCGGCCTCGACGAGGCCGCATTACGCCGGAACCTATGACAAAGAGCTTGATGAGGCGTACAACGCCATCGCAGGGCGCGGCGAGTTTGAATATGACGCGGCGTCGGATGCGCTTTATAAGCATTACAAGGACAATTATATCCGCCAAGGGCGGCTTGCGATGCGCGACACCGTCGGCCAAGCCGCGGCGCTGACGGGCGGGTACGGGTCGAGCTATGCGGAAAACGTGGGGCGTCAGAGCTATGACGCGTATCTGGAAAAGCTGGGCGCGGTTGTGCCGGAGCTTTACACGCTGGCCTACAACCGCTATCGCGACGAGGGGGACGACCTGCGCGAGCGCTACGACATAGTGGAGGGTCTGCGCGACAGGGAGTACAAGGAATACACCGACGCGCTGGATGATTATAACTACGCGCAGGAGCAAAAGCTCAAGCGCGAGCAGGAGGAGCAGGAGCGCGCCGAGGCGCAAAAGCAAAAGGAATATGACCGCGCGCAAAGCGAGGCCGCCGCAAGGGCAAAATACGGCGACTTCGGCGGCTATGCGTCGCTTTACGGCGACGACACCGCCGAGCGCATGCGCCAATACTGGATCGCGGCCAACCCCGACGCGGCTTACGGCATGGGGCTCATCACCGCAGAGCGCTATTACGCCGTGACCGGTGCGCTTGCGCCCGGTCAGGCCGCCGCCAGCGGCGGCACGACCTCAAGCAAGCGTTCGGGCAGCTATTACCCCAACACCGCGCCAGACGGCAGAGACGCCACCGTCGTCCAGCGCGAGCTGCGCAACAAGGGCTATAACATCGCGGTGGACGGCGCGTGGGGGCCGCGAAGCCAAAAGGCCTGGGAAAAGGAATACGGCAGCGGCAAGAGCGCGTCCGGCGGCCCAACCGGTGCGTCCGGCACGGAACGTGACGGCAGCAAGAGCGCAGGCTCAACCAAGCGCAGCGCAGGCGCGACGAGATGAGGGCGGTGCGGCAGATGAGAAAAAGCACATATCACATCTCAATTGACATCGAGCGGAACACGGCGCAGGCGGCCATGTCCGTGCGCTGCGGCGAGACGGGGCGGAGGCTGGCAATCGAGCTTTTGAGCGGCGGCGCGCCTTATGCGCCCGGCGAGGGGGCTTATGCCGTCCTCGCCGCGACGAAGCCCGACGGCACGACGCTGTTCAACGGCTGTGTCCTCGCCGGGGCGCGCGTGGAGTATGAGCTGACGGCGCAGACCACCGCCGCGCCGGGCAGGGTGGAGTGCGAGGTGAGAATATACTCGCGCGACGACGAGCTGATAATCTCGCCGAGGTTCACCATTCAGGTTTATCTGCCCGCCGTCGCCGAGGGCGAGATTGCCTCCGCCCCGGAGGCCACGGCGCTCACCGAGCTGATATCAAACGCGAAAAACACGGCGGAAACGCTGGAAAAGGCCGCGATAGGCGCGGTGACGGCCAGCGTGGACGACGAGACCGGCACGCCCGGCGTGAGCGCGAGCCTGACGCAGGGGGCGGAGTATCAAACGCTCAATCTCGCCTTTCACGCCCTGCGCGGCAGAGACGGCATCGACGGCCAAGACGGCAAGAACGGCGCGAAGGGCGACAAAGGCGACAGGGGAGACAAGGGCGAGCGCGGCGAAAAAGGCGAGAGGGGCGACCCCGGCGCTGCGTTCACCTATGCCGACTTCACCGCCGAGCAATTGGCCGCCCTGAAGGGCGAAAAGGGCGACACCGGCGCGCCCGGCCAAGACGGCATAAACGGCGTCGACGGCAGGGACGGGGCAAAGGGCGACAAGGGCGACCCCGGTGAGCGCGGCGAAAAGGGCGAGAAAGGCGAGCCGTTCACCGTCAAGGGCTTTTTCGCCGACGAGGCGGCGCTCAACGCCGCAGTGACCGCGCCCGCGGCGGGCGACGTTTACGGCGTGGGCGCGAGCGCGCCCTACGACATATACATCTATGACGCCGTGGCCGCCGAGTGGAAAAACAACGGCCCGCTTCAGGGTGCAAAGGGCGACAAGGGCGAGGCGTTCACGTATTCCGACTTCACGAGCGCCCAGCTTGAGGCACTGAAAGGCGAGCCGGGCGCGCCCGGCGCCAAGGGTGATAAGGGCGACAAGGGAGACAAAGGAGACAAAGGAGACAAAGGAGACAAAGGGGACACGGGCGCGGCCTTTACCTACGCCGACTTCACCGCCGAGCAGTTGGCCGCCCTGAAAGGCGCAAAGGGCGACAAGGGCGACCCCGGCACACCCGGCCAAAACGGCGCAGACGGCGCAGACGGAGCACCCGGTGCACCCGGCGCGAAAGGCGACACGGGCGCGCAGGGCGAAAAGGGTGAAAAAGGCGAGAAAGGCGACAAGGGAGACAAAGGCGACACCGGCGCAAAGGGCGACAAGGGTGACACCGGCGCGCCCGGTGCAGCGGGCGCAACCGGTGCGGCCGGGTACACGCCCGTGCGCGGCACGGATTATTGGACGGCGGCGGACAAGCAGGCGATGGTGAACGACGTGCTGGCGGCGCTGCCCGACGGAGACGAGGTGAGCTACTGATGGCGACAGTGACAACCGACAATGCCAATTACGCGGCGATTGCCGCCGCGATACGCACGAAAAACGGCGAGACGGCGCAGTACACCCCCTCGGCGATGGCCGGGAAGATTTCGGACATACCGACGGGGGCGAAGCTGACCTATTCCGTCGTCGCCGCGCAGACGCGCCCCACCACGGCGGAGGAGAACACGATATGGATCAAAAGCTCGCGCACAGTGACGAAGACGCTGTTTCAGCGCGAAGAACCGTCCTCGCCCACGGCGGGCACGGTGTGGATAAAGCAGGGCAGCACGGCGCACGCGCCGTTTCGCCCGGTGGAGGACGCGGACTTCATGCTATATCCCGTGTCGGCCAAGCAGTACACCGGCTCGGTCTGGGCAAGCGTGCCCGATGTGGCAACATATATAAACGGCGCGTGGGAGAATTGGCACACGCATTTATACGACCGGGGCAATGAGTACACCGACTTCACAGGCGGCTGGTACGGCGCGGCGCGCACGATGAACTCAAACCGCAACGCCGTCACCCCCACGCTGACGCGCGAGGCGCAAAGCCTTTATATCACCGCAACCTCGTTTGCCAACAACTATTACCGCGCGAGCGAGTTTTCCCTCGTCGTGACAAATTTCATCGACCTGACCAATGTCAGCACCATCGGCGTGGAGACCTCGGACAGCGTCGGCGGGGCGACGCTCGGCCTGAGAGCAAGCGGCGAAAGCTATATCAACAGCGAAACCACGGCCAGCTGCTCAAACGGCGGCACGACGAAACAGAGCTTCACCCTCGACGTGTCCGGCATAAGCGGACTGCGCGAGGTGAGCATCGTGGTGACCAGCGGCGGGTCAACCTCGTCGGCAAATCCCATGGCGCTGAGAGTGCACAGGATGTGGCTTGAATGAGCGGGGTGAGCATGACAAAGAGAACCGACACCGTCGAAAAGGCCGTGGCCGAGGCCGCCGCCATTGCCGCCGACGCCGGGCACGGATATGACCAGGCCTCGCGCTGGGGGCCGGATTATGATTGCAGCAGCCTCGTCATCCACTGCTGGCAGAGCGCCGGGGTGGCGCTGGAGTGCACATACACGGGCAATATGCGCGGCGACATGCTGCGCCGGGGCTTCGCGGACGTGACGGACAAGGTGCGCCTTGCCGACGGCGCGGGGCTGATGTGCGGGGACGTGCTGCTCAATTTCGCGCGGCACACGGCGCTGTATATCGGCGGCGGGCGGCTCATTCACGCCTCGGCCAACGAGCGCGGCGCGGCGCGCGGCGGCGCACCCGGCGATCAGACCGGGCGCGAAATCTGCGAGCGCGGGTATTTCAACTATCCGTGGGAATGCGTGCTGCGCTACATGCCCGCCGAGGGCGGGGCGGCTGCCCCGGCCTCGGCGGAGGAGGGCGAGGCGATGGTGCTGCCGACGCTCGGCGTCGGCAGCACCGGGGCGGCAGTCGCGGCGATGCAGGGGGCGCTGTTGTGGCGCGGGTTTGACCCGCGCTGGGTGGATGGCGAGTTCGGCGAGAGGACGCGCGAGGCCGTGCTCGCGCTGCAGCGCGAGCACGGCCTGACGGAGTGCGGCGTATGCGCGCGCCGGGAATGGCGCGCGCTGCTGGGGCAGGGGGTGGACGCATGAGCGAGGCGCTTATTGTGGCGCTGCTCGGCTTCGCCGGGACGCTGACGGGCGCGTATCTTGCCAATCGGCGCTCCACCGCGCTGATTGCATACCGCTTGGAGGCGCTGGAGAAAAAGGTGGACAGGCACAACACGGTCATCGAGCGAACTTATGAGCTTGAAAAACGCGCCGCACTCACGGCCGAGCAGATAAAGGTGGCAAACCACCGCATTGACGACCTTGAAAAGCTGTTTTAAGGCATATTTATACTATAATAATTGAATATTATAATCAAAAAAGGAGAGACGAGAATGGACTGGAAAAACATTTCGGAGCGCGCGGCGTGGACGTTTTTGGAGGGCTTTTTGGTGGCGCTCCCTGCCGCGAGCGAGCTGGGCACGGACTCTGCGGCCTGGACCGCCGCCCTCATCGCCGCCGCCATGGCCGGCCTGAGCGCCCTTAAAACCCTCGCGCTTGAAATAATCAAGGCGAATAAAGCTTAATATTTGACTCAAAACGGCTGCGGGGAATAATTTTCCGCAGCCGTGTTTTATGTGTGATATTATTTTCACATAAGGGCGCGAAGCGTGGCGCAAAGAACTTAGCCGATTCGGGCGGTATCTTTACAACTTCTTTAATCTGTGGCCGATTATGAGAATAGAATCTTAACATAAATGAATAGTATTATAATAGCGCATAGGGGTAGTGCCGCAAATTTATTCATTTCGGCATTGCCGCATACGGTGGTCAGGCCGACCACAGAATGTAAC
>CAZUSM010000034.1:0-12977 GCA_964623675.1 uncultured Oscillospiraceae bacterium | reverse complement strand
GGCGCGAGGCCGCCGGGGGTGTAAAACGCGCATTTGTTGGACACAAGGCGCGGCAGGCCGTCGGCATAGCCTATGCCCAGCACGCCCATGCGCGTGCGCCGCTCGGTCGTGAAGCGGCGGCCATAGCTGACGCTCGTGCCCGGCTCATAGAATTTGATGGTGCTGACGGTGGTGACGAGGCGCATGCACGGCCTCAGGCCGAGCCGCCCCGACGTGTCGCCGTAGCCGTATAACAGCAGCCCCGGCCTCACCATGTCCAGCGCCATTTCGGGGTGGTTGACCACCGCGCCGCTGTTGGCGCAGTGGCGCAGGGCAAATTCGATGCCCCCGCGCGCCCTCACCGCGTCCACAACGCGGCAGAAAAGCGCAAACTGCCCGCGCGTGTACTCGGCGCAGTCCTCGCCCGGCTCGTCGGACACGGCGAAGTGCGTGTATATTCCCTCGGCCTCAAGGCCGGGGAGCGAGCACGAGCGGATGATGTTGTCCACGCCCTCATCGAAGTGCTCCCCCGCCACGAGAAAGCCGAGGCGGGACATGCCGGTGTCCAGCTTGATGTGGATTTTCAAGTGCCCGGCGGCGTTTTCGGCCTCGGCGGAGTATTCCAGCGCCTTGGCCAGGCACGTGACGGTTTGGGTGATGTCGTTTGCGATGAGGGTTTTTGTGTATTCATGCGGGGTGTGGCCGAGTATGAGTATCGGCATTTTTATCCCCCCGTCGCGCAGTTCCATCGCCTCGTCCAGGCACGACACCGCGAGATAATCCGCCCCCGCGCTCTCCAACAGCCGCGCGGCGGCGGGCGCGCCGTGGCCGTAAGCGTCCGCCTTCACCACGCCAAGGAAGCGGCAGCCCTCCGGCAGCGCCGCGCGTATCGCCTCATAGTTGTGCTTCAAATTTGCCGGGCTAATCTCCGCCCAAGTTCTCTTTTGCAAATCGTTCATCGTTCTCTGTCCTTTTTAATCGTTCAGTGTGCCCTCGATGAGCCGCCCCGTCGGCGACCAGTCGGAAATCTCCGCGAACACGCGCACCCGCCCGTTTGAGGCAAGCTCCGCGTTCAGCGGGGTTTTTGTGTGTTTGTCCAGCCTCACCTGCACGCTCACATCGTCCTCCGGGACAATGAGCGCGCAAAGCGTGTCGTCCTCCGTCCATGCCGTGTCCAGATACCCCGTGCGCAGCGCGGCCACGAGCCGCGGCAGCGCCGACATCGGCGACAGCTCCATTTCCTCCGCCGCCCCGGTTTCCAGCGACACGCCGTCGTATTCCAGCGCGGTCTGCCCCGCGCTCACTCTCGCGCTCACCCCGCGTATTATCTCCGGCGACACCACCGTCACCCGCGCGCCGTTTTCGTCCTCGGCATAATCGAGGGTGAACTCCGCCGTGGTCTCGTCGTATTCCGCGCGCACGCGCGCGGTGAATGTGAGCGCGTCCTCGTCGGCGAGGGCTTTTGAAAAGCTCTCGAACTCCGCGCGGGCAGACGCCCCGCCGCACCCGCTCAGCACGAGCGCAACCGGCAACAGCATGATAAGCCTGATGTTTTTCATAATGCGGTCTCCTGTTCACAGTTTGTACCGCAATATATGCCCGCCCGTCCATTATAATCACCCCCGCCGGGGAAGTCAAAGAAAATTGACAAAAAAGCGTGTTCGCCGCTATTATATTCGGGAATAAGCAAACAACAATTCATTTACACACCCACCCCGGCTATTTTGGTATTGCTATTATTCGAGATATAGAATATAATATTTACAAACGCAATCAAAGAAAGGGAACACATCATGGATTATATTTCGGCGCGGGAGGCCGCGGATAAGTGGGGCATTTCTCAGCGGCGCGTGGCGACGCTTTGTTCCGAGCAGCGGATAAAAGAAGCCGCCATGGTCGGCAACATGTGGATTATCCCCACAACCGCCGAGAAGCCCGTCGACGCGAGAAGCACCCGATATAACAAAAGCGAGGGAAAGGCGGCCAAACCCTTTTTGAAATGGGCGGGCGGAAAAGGTCAGCTTTTGCACGAAATTGAGCAATACTATCCCTTTGACGGCAAAAAAATCACCAAGTACGCCGAGCCGTTTGTCGGCGGCGGCGCAGTGCTGTTCGATATACTGAACAAGTATGACTTAGATGAGGTTTATATCAGCGACATAAATGCCGAGCTGATAAATACTTATCGGATCATTCGCGACGACATTGACGCTTTGATTGAAATGCTTTCCGGCTTGCAAAGTGATTATATTCCGTTGGACACAGAACGCCGAAAAGCTTATTATTCGGGAAAACGCAAGCGCTTTAATGCCTTGAAAGTCGGCGATGGCGACAGCCTTGAAAAAGCGGCCTTGATGATTTTTCTGAACAAAACTTGCTTCAACGGCCTATTCAGAGTGAACAAGAAAGGGCTGTTCAATGTCCCAATGGGCGCATATAAAAATCCGCTGATTTGCGACGAGGCCAACCTCAGAGTCGTGTCCGAAAAGCTTCAAAAGGTCACTATTGTCTGCGGGGATTACAGAAAATCGGCGGAGTTTATAGACGACAAAACCTTTGCATATTTTGACCCGCCCTATCGCCCGCTCACCGCCACGGCAAGCTTCACGGCGTACACCGAAAACGCCTTTGACGACAACGCGCAAATCGAGCTTGCAAACTTTGTCGACGATATGAGCAAAAAGGGAGCAAGGGTAGTTGTGAGTAATTCAGATCCGAAAAACGCCAATACTTCGGACGATTTCTTCGATGTTATTTATTCTGCCCGTGTGATACGCCGAGTAGAAGCCGTGAGAATGATTAACTGCAACAGCGACGCAAGAGGAAGAATAAACGAACTGCTTATAAGCAATTTTTGAGGAAGGACTAAAGAGATGATAAAGAACGGAAAAGGCGGCGGAAACACCAAAACCGGACTGATTTTTGAGGGCAAAACCGATTTAGCTACTTTTTTGAACTCGCAAAAGGGATATCAAGTTGTCAACGGAGAAGTCTATTATAATAATGAAAAAGTTGCCCGTATTTTCAAGAAGCACGCTTTTTATAGATTTCTTAAGGAAGTCGGCGTCGATTGGAAAAAGTGTATTTCAAAGCAGCTTTACCCCGATGACAGCATATACGTGATTATCAATAACACTCTTTTCATTATAGAGTGCAAGTATCAGCAAGTTGGCGGTTCGGTGGATGAAAAATTGGCAACTTGTGATTTCAAAAAGAAAGAGTATCAAAAGCTGGTGGCGCAGCTCAATATTGACGTTGAGTACGTCTATTTGCTTTCTGATTGGTTCAAAGATCCGCGATATAAGGATATATTGGATTATATAATCAGCGTGAATTGCTATTACTATTTTGAGTACATACCGCTCACCAAATTGGGGTTGCCCGTTCCGCCCAGCGATGAGGAGGAGTAAAAATGTCAAGAGATTTCAATTCTTGGCTGTCCGGATTTCGTGACAGCATTGCCGACTACGGCTATTATGCGGATTTTGAGAAAATCTACAAAAACGTTGACCGCATCAAAGTTGAGCTGAACATCTTAAACTCGCTTATCGGCTCTAAGAATATTGAGGCTGATTTTGAAACGCTGATAGGCAAATACCCCGAAGTGCTCAAGTGCATTCCGCTTCTTTTGGCGGTCAGAGCGAACGAAATATACGCCATCGACGGGGACGGCGCATTCACTTTCAACTTCAAAAAACCAAATCTGAGCATCGAGCAGTATAAAACCTTTATGCAAAAAACGGGCTTGTTCGATTTGATTGCAAACCATCTTGTGAACAATTTGGTCGATTATGCAACAGGCGTTGAAACCGGAATGGATTCCAACGGACGCAAAAACCGTGGCGGCCATATCATGGAGAACTTGGTAGAGAGCTTTATTCAAAAAGCGGGGTTTGTAAGAGACGTTGACTATTTCAAAGAAATGACCATTCAGCAGATTACGGACAAATGGGGCATAGATTTGTCTGCTATTTCAAATCAGGGCAAGGCAGAAAAGCGCTTTGACTTCGTGGTGAAAACCCCTGGCATGATTTATGGCATTGAAACCAACTTTTACAGCAGCCATGGCAGCAAACTGAACGAAACTGCACGCAGCTACAAAACCCTTGCACTTGAAGCCGAAACGATAGATGGGTTTACTTTTGTTTGGTTTACCGACGGCAAAGGCTGGAATGACGCAAAACACAACCTCGAAGAAACCTTTGACGTCATGGAGCACATTTACAATATTAAAGACTTGGAGAACGGAATAATCGGCGAGGTTTTTAGATAATGGCCAAAGCTATAACAAAATGGGAGCCGGACGATTTTGAATTGGAGATGACCACACACTGGTCTTTCCCGAAGCGCGGCGATTGGGCGACCCATGACGCAAAATGGCGCGGGAACTGGTCTCCGTACATTCCGCGAAACATTCTGCTCCGCTATTCTCATGAGGGCGATTTGGTTCTTGACCAGTTTGCCGGCGGCGGGACTACTCTCGTTGAGGCAAAGCTGCTCAACCGCGACATCATCGGCGTTGATGTCAATGATGCCGCCCTTGCCCGTTGCCGGGAAAAAACGGCCTTTGAGCACGAGGGTGCTGACGGCAAGGTGTATATACACAAGGGTGACGCGAGAAAGCTCGACTTTATCCCCGACAGCAGTATAGACTTGATTTGCACTCACCCGCCGTATGCCGATATTATCAAATACAGCGAGGATATTCCGGAGGACTTGTCACTGTTAAAGGTCAAGGATTTTCTTGACGAAATGAAAAAAGTGGCCTCGGAGAGCTATCGGGTTCTGAAAAAGGGCAAGTTTTGCGCAGTGCTCATGGGCGACACGCGGCAAAAAGGCTGTATGATTCCGATGTCGTTTGACGTAATGAAAGAATTTCAAGACGCGGGTTTCACGCTCAAAGAGCTTATCATCAAAGAGCAGCACAATTGCAAAGCAACGGGATATTGGAAAACAAGCAGCGTGAAGTACAATTTCCTGCTCATTGCGCATGAGTATTTATTTGTGTTTAGAAAGTAGCATTTGCGCTTTCATATCTAAAGCCCGCGTCCACAGCAGTTTGGTACGCGGGCTTTAGTGTGCCACTTCAAACTCTCTTCCGTTCTTCACGTTCAAAGAAAATTGACAAAAAACTTCTTGCAAATCCAAAGAATTTGTGATATGTTTACTTTTGCATTTTGATTTAATGTGAAAATCTGCGTTGAACGGGAAAATGGCGCAAACAGGCTCAAAAGAGAGTGGGGGTCGTCGGCTGGAAGCCTCCTTGAGTGTGTCCGCTTGGTTCGCCCGCGAGCATCCGGCCAATCACCGGCGCGTTGGCTGCGTTAAGGGTCAAAAAGTGCGGCGCACTGCGCCGAATCCGGGTGGTACCGCGGAAGCAATGCTTTCGTCCCTAGGTTGTTGGGGGCGGGGGCTTATTTTTTTAGTTTTAGGAGTGACAGACCATGAGAGAACTTATGCAGGGGCTGAGAGACGCCTCCATCAAGGCGATCCGGGAATGCGACAATGTGGAGCTCTTGGAAGCGCTGAGAGTGAAATATTTGGGCAAAAAGGGCGAGCTGACGGCGATTTTGCGCCAGATGGGCAAGCTGTCCGCCGAAGAGCGCCCCGCCATGGGTCAGCTCGCAAACCAGCTGCGCGCCGACATTGAGTCGGCGCTGGACGAGCGCAAGTCGGCGCTTTCCGAAAAGCTGATGGAGCTGAAGCTCGAAAGCGAGAGCATTGACGTGACGCTCCCCGGCGAGGCGCACAAGCTCGGCCACAAGCACCCGATGTACAACGTGCTTGACCAGATAAAAGACATTTTCATCGGCATGGGCTTTGAAATCCTCGACGGGCCTGAGGTCGAGCGCGCCGACTATAACTTCACCAAGCTCAACATCGACGAGGGTCACCCCTCCCGCGAGTGGACGGACACGTTTTACTTCACCCCCGACAGCCAAATTCTCCTGCGCACGCAGACCTCCAACATGCAGGTGCACGCCATGGAGACGCGCCCCCTGCCCATCCGCGTGCTCGCACCCGGCCGCGTCTACCGCAAGGACGAGGTCGACGCCACCCACTCCCCCATGTTCCACCAAATCGAGGGCTTGGTCGTGGACAAGGGCGTGACGATGTCCGACCTGAAGGCCACGCTGAACCTAGTGGTTGAAAAAATCTACGGCAAGGGCACGGTGACGCGCTTCCGCCCGCACCATTTCCCGTTCACCGAGCCGAGCTGCGAGCTGGACATTCAGTGCCACAAGTGCGGCGGCAAGGGCTGCCCCACGTGCAAGGGCGAGGGCTGGATTGAAGTGCTCGGCGCGGGCATGGTGCACCCGAAGGTGCTCGCCGGCTGCGGCATCGACCCGGACGTTTATTCCGGCTGGGCGTTCGGCATGGGGCTGGAGCGCCTTGCCCTGGGCGAATACAAGATAAACGACATGCGCCTTATTTTCGAGAACGACACCCGTTTCCTCGAACAGTTCTGAACGCAGGGAGGTTAAAATTATGCAGCTTTCGAGAAAATGGCTCAACGAGTTTGTTGAGCTTCCCATAGATGAATACGATGACCGCCGCTTCGGCGAGGCCATGACCGTCTCCGGCTCCAAGGTGGAAGTCACCGAGGACTTGAGCAAAAAAATCGCCAACGTCAAGGTCGGCGAGATTCTCACCATTGAAAAGCACCCCAACTCCGACCACATGCTCGTCGTGACGCTCAACGTCGGCGCGGCCGCGCCCGTGCAAATCTGCACCGGCGCATGGAACGTGCACGTGGGCGACCTCGTGCCCGTGGCGCTCGACGGCGCGCTCTTGCCGAACGGCGCGACGATAAACGCGGGCAAGCTCCGCGGCGTGGAGTCCAACGGCATGCTCTGCTCGCTCAAAGAGCTCGGCCTGACCGCACATGATTATCCCTACGGCGAGATCAAGGCCGCCGCCATCCTCGGCGACTATCACCCCATCGACCCCGAAAAGCCCTCCATCTCCGCCGACATTCACCCCGGTGACGGCATCTTCGGCCGCATCATCGCCGCCGAGGTCACCGACATCGCGCCTTACGGCGTGAATTTGTGGAAAATCGCGCTGGACGGCGGCGCTCGCGTGGGCGAGACTATCTGCGACTGCCAAAACCTCCACATCGGCGACCTCGTCGCCTACGACAACCCCAACGGCAAGGTGTGCACGCTCGATGACCTGCACGCCAAGCAAGAGGAGTTCCCCCACTGCATTCCCGACGGCATTTTCGTCCTGCATGAGGACTGCAAGCCCGGCGACGACGTGGGCGCGCTCATCGGCATGGACGACCACGTGGTCGAGTTTGAAATCACGCCCAACCGCCCGGACTGCCTGTGCATGATAGGCCTCGCGCGCGAGGCGGCCGTCACCTTCGGCAAGAAGCTCAATCTCCATGAGCCGGTGGTCGAGGCCAAGGCCGGCGGCGACATCAACGACCTTGCCAAGATATTCATCGACGCGCCCGACCTCTGCCCGCGCTATACCGCGCGCATGGTCAAAAACGTCAAAATCGCGCCCAGCCCCGCCTGGATGCGCGAGCGCATCCGCAACGCCGGCATGCGCCCGATAAACAACATCGTCGACATCACCAACTACGTCATGCTCGAATACGGCCAGCCGATGCACGCCTTTGACTTCGCCTGCGTGAACAACAACGAGATTCACGTGCGCACCGCCCGCCCCGGCGAGACCATCCGCACCCTCGACGGAACCGAGCGCAAGCTGACCGAGAGCATGCTGTGCATCTGCGACACGGACAAGCCCGTGGCCGTCGCCGGTGTGATGGGCGGCGAGAACAGCGAGATAATCGGCGACACGGCCATGGTGCTTTTTGAAAGCGCCAACTTCAACGGCCCGTCCGTCCGCCGCACGGCCACCGCCCTCGGCATGCGCACCGACGCCTCCGCCCGCTTTGAAAAGGGCCTGGACATCAAAAACACCTACGCCGCCGTCCAGCGCGCGTGTGAGCTGGTTGAGCTGCTCGGCGCGGGCGAGGTGGTGGAGGGCGTCATCGACGTCGTGCCCGCCCCGCTCACCACGACCACCGTCAAGCTCGAGCCGGACAAGATCAACGCCCTGCTCGGCACGGACATCGGCGAGCCGGCCATGCGCAAGATTCTCGAAGACCTCGGCTTCACGCTGGAGGGCGACACGGTGTTCGTCCCCTCGTGGCGCGGCGACGTGGAGCATTATTCCGACCTCGCCGAGGAAGTCGCGCGCTTTTATGGGTACAATGAGATTCCCACCCGCTTCACGGGCGCGATAAGCACCTGCGGCGGCTTCACCGACACGCAGCTTGCCGAGCGCGCCGTGGGCGAGACCCTGCGCGCCCTTGGGCTCAACGAGATCATCACCTATTCGTTCATCAGCCCCGCGTATTATGACAAGATCAGAATGCCCGCCGACTCGCCCCTGCGCGACAGCCTGCGCATTCTCAACCCCCTCGGCGAGGACACCTCCATCATGCGCACCACCGTCCTCCCCTCCATGCTGGAAATCCTCACCCGCAACTTCAACTTCCGCAACAAGTCCGCCGCGCTGTACGAGCTGGGCAAAATCTATCTCAAGCGCGACGACGGCCTTGCCGACGAGCCGAAAATCGTCTCCATGGGCGCTTACGGCGAGGGCGTGAGCTTCTTCACCGTCAAGGGCTGGGTCGAGGCGCTGCTGGCCGCGCTGGGCGCGCCGAAGGCGAAGTTCGTCGCCGAGCGCGAAAACGCGTCCTATCACCCCGGCCGCTGCGCCAAGGTGTATGTGGGCGATGAATACATCGGCGTGTTCGGCCAGATTCACCCCGCCGTCGCCGAAAATTACGGCGTCGACGCCGAGCTTTACACCGCCGAGCTTTCGTTTGACGCGCTGATGCGCGTCAAGGGCGGCATCCCGGTTTATAAGCCGCTGCCGAAGTTCCCGTCCGTGACGCGCGACATCGCCGTGGTGTGCGCAAGCTCTGTCACCGTGGGCGAGCTGACCGAGTGCATCATGGCAAACGGCGGCGAATACCTCGCCGACTGCACGCTATTTGACGTTTACACCGGCCACCACATTGCCGAGGGCATGAAGTCCGTGGCGTTCTCGCTGACCATGCGCGCCGAAGACCAAACCCTCACCGACGAGCACGCCGAGGAGACCGTCCGCCGCGTCCTCGCCGCGCTGAAAGAAAACTGCGGCGCCGTGATGCGCTGAGGCGCATATCGCCCGTCCGTCGGCCTTGGCCGACGGACGGGCGGGGCGCGCGGGTCAGTTTGTTTTTTTTAATAGAATTTTAATCACTTTTCGCCATTTTCCGCCTTTACTTGCGGCGCAAATGTGGTATAATTCGAGTAAAGAACAACAATCAAGGAGGTATATTTTCATGGCTGACGAAACCAGAAAGTTTGAAGCGCTTGACAGCAAGACCGCGATGAAAGAGGTGCTTTCCTCGGTGTATAATTCCCTCATGGTCAAGGGCTATAACCCCATCAACCAAATCGTGGGCTATATACTCTCCGAGGACCCCACCTACATCACCAATTACAACAACGCCCGCACACTCATCACCCGCATCGACCGCGACGAGCTCATGGGCGAGCTTGTGAAAACGTATCTGGACAAATAAGCGTATTCTTTTAACTATCCTGCTTTTAAGATAGCTGTGCCAATTTGCGCACAGCTATTTTTATGTATAAAATACACTTTTCTTTCCTTGATGTATTGAAAAAGACCTCATTTCGTAGTAGAATAGGGACATAATTGGTATTATTCTTTTCCCAGAGGTTTCATTATGTCAAAACAAGTTCACATCCGAGTAGACGATGAAATTTATGCGGCATTGTCCGGTTATTCATTCGATAGAGGCCAATCTATGCAGGACTGTATTTCAAGCGCAATAAAACAAATGCTTGTCAAGGCTCGTTCTGACATTCCCTGCCGAAATAGTCAATATTCGTTTATTGACCTTTTTGCCGGGATTGGAGGAATGCACCTTGCCTATTCCTCTGCTGGTGCAAGGTGTGTATATGCCAACGAATGGAACAAGTATTGTCAACAGACCTATTTTGCTAACTTTGGAATACAGCCTGACGGAGACATAACAAAAATTGCGGCCGAAGATATTCCTGATCATGATATTCTTGTTGCCGGGTTTCCTTGTCAGCCTTTCTCGATAGCCGGTGTGTCAAAAAAGCAGAGCATGGGGAGAGCTACCGGCTTTGAAGACAAAACACAAGGAACTCTTTTCTTTGATGTTTGCAGAATTCTCAAATCCAAACGTCCTAAAGCTTTCATGCTCGAAAACGTCAAAAATTTATGTAGCCATGACCACGGTCGGACATTCAAGATTATCAAAGAGTCCCTGGAAGAATTAAACTACAAAGTCTTCTTCCAAATAATTGACGGTCAAGCATACGTTCCTCAACATAGAGAACGCATTGTTATTGTCGGCTTCGACAGCGAGCGTTACGGGTCAAATATCGAGTTTGAATTTAACCTAGACCCTAAATGTCAGTCGCCGGTCATGAGAGATATTCTCGAAGAATGTGTCAGTGATAAGTATACACTTTCAGACAAGCTGTGGGTTTATTTGCAGAACTATGCCGCAAAGCACAAGGCCGCCGGCAACGGTTTCGGTTATGGCATTGCCCCATTAGATGGTATCAGCCGAACGCTCAGTGCGCGTTATTACAAAGATGGATCTGAAATACTGATTGCACAAAACGGAAAGAATCCACGCAGATTAACTCCAAGGGAATGTGCTCGTCTACAAGGTTTCCCGGATTCTTTTAAGATACCCGTGTCAGATACTCAAGCATATAAACAGTTCGGCAACTCCGTTGTTGTCCCCCTCATGGCTGATATCGCCAAACTTGTCGTCACTAAACTTGAATCGTTGGACGAACAATTCGCATTATCATCTGAGCCGCTCCAATATCAACCTCAAAGGATGGTGATATAAATGACTGAAGGATATGCAAACCAAGCAATACAATCCGTTCTGAACAGCAAACAGGCATATTGCAAATTTCTCTCCGCAAATGATACCGGTGCAACAGGCGGGCATCAAAGTGGCATCCTCATTTCAAAATCCGCAAAAGACATGTTGTTTTCGCAGAAGTTGGAGCATGAAAGCATTCTCAAACGAACCGTTGAGATACAGTGGCAAAATGACATCAGCACGCAAAGCACCTTTACTTATTACAGTAGCAAAAATGAGCTCCGTATCACCAGATTTGGACGTGACTTTCCTTTTTTGAACCCTGAGCAAACCGGCGCGCTATTCGTTTTTACTAGGTCGAGTGCCGACTGCTACAGCGCATTCTTTTTGGAAACAGAAGATGATATTGACCAATTTTTGAGTGCGTTTGGTATTGGCTCTACAGAAACGAACAGCATGATTGATATCACAGAAGTCTTGCCCGAAGCACAGGAGCGGGTTGCCATCCAAGAATTCATCGAAGCACTTACCGTTGATTTCCCCGTCTCTGAAATAATGTCTGCCGCAGCTAGAGACATTCAAAACCGAGTGTATAATCACCTTGAGTATATACGCACCAATCCCGATAGAAAGATCATCGAATGGACTAACACAGAATACGCATTGTTTCGTGCAATAGAGCACGCTCGGTATGGAGACAAAATCTCTCGTGGTTTTTCGTCCGTTGATGAGTTTATCTCGATGGCTAATATGGTGTTGAACCGGCGCAAAAGTCGAGCAGGGAAAAGCCTTGAGCATCACTTGTCTGCAATTTTTGACGGGAACAACATCCGGTATGCGGCTCAGGCCACAACTGAGGGCAACAAAAGACCTGACTTTCTTTTCCCGTCGCAAGATGCCTACCGTGACCTTTCTTTTCCTGCAAGCAAGCTCATCTCCCTTGCTGCAAAAACCACCTGCAAAGACCGCTGGAGACAAGTTATCAACGAAGCAGATCGCTTGAGGGGGCTGCCGAAATATCTCTGCACGCTCCAACAAGGTGTTTCCCCAGCACAAATGGATGAAATGCAGTCTGAAAATGTTATTCTGGTCGTCCCTAAACCTTACATTGCCTCTTACCCGGCAGACCGACGTGAACGTATTTGGTCAATTTACAAATTTGTCGAGTTTGTTCGCGAAGTCGAAGGGCTGTGAAAAGCGATAATAGGGCTGTAACAAAGAAGCAACGAAGCCGACATGTATAATCTATTCACACATATATTCTCATTGCCAAAACCCCGCACATAGTCAAGTCGGCCTTTCGCATTTCGCGAAAGGCCGATTTTTGCGTTTATTATTGCTTTTTGCGTCTTTTTCACGCGGTTTCCGGCTCGTCGAACTGGCTGTTGTACAGCTCGGCGTAAAAGCCGCCGCGGCTGAGAAGCTCGTCGTGCGTGCCGCTTTCGACGATGTCTCCGTCGCGCAGCACGAGGATGAGGTCGGAATTTTTGATGGTGGACAGGCGATGCGCGATGACGAAGGACGTGCGGTTTTCCATCAGCTTGTCCATCGCCTCTTGAATCTTGCGCTCGGTGCGCGTGTCGACGGAGGACGTGGCCTCGTCGAGGATGAGCATGGGGCGGTCGGCAATCATGGCGCGCGCGATGGTCATCTGCTGCTTTTGCCCCTGAGAGAGGCTGACCCGGTCGTTGAGCACGGTGTCATATCCGTGCGGCAGGGTGCGGATGAAGTGGTCGAGGCCGACAGCGCGGCAGGCGCGCTTCATGTCCTCGTCGGTCGCGCCCTCGGTGCAATAGATGAGATTTTCCCTCACCGTGCCCTCGAACAGCCACGTGTCCTGCAGCACCATGCAAAACTGGTCATGCACGGCCTCGCGCGTCAGCGCACTCGTGGGCACGCCGTCCACGCGTATCTCGCCCCCGTCAAGCTCATAAAAGCGCATGAGGAGGTTGACAAGCGTGGTCTTGCCCGCGCCGGTCGGGCCGACGATGGCGATTTTCTGCCCCGGCTTTGCCGTGGCGGTGAAGTCGTTGATGACGGTTTTCCCCGTGCCCTCATAGCCGAACTTCACGTGCGAAAACTCCACGCC
>CAZUSM010000033.1:0-13153 GCA_964623675.1 uncultured Oscillospiraceae bacterium | reverse complement strand
CTTTCAGTTTATCTGCAACATCCTGAATGGTGAGAAGATTTTCAAATTGCTCCATCGGTATACTATTCCTTTCGCTCACGAAACTTTTTACCGTCCCTCATTATACCACAGAATGTCGCAAGTTTCAACTCTCATTATCGGACATCGCAGCATACTATATTTATGAACCTATCGTTATAACCGGGTATCTTGTATCGAACAGAGTGTGCAAACACACGTCAGAAAGTCCCGCAGTCGTTGATACTGTGGGACTTTTTTATATCATCAATACTTTTCGGAGTTTCTGCGCGGTTATAAAACGCCGCAACTGAGAACAATAATAATACTTTGTGAGATTATTTAACCGTAATTATTACTAACAGATTTACTAACGGTTTTATAAAAATAAAACTATAGAATCACGCCACCACTATATGAAGGTTCACCTACGAAAAATCAAACAAGCGTTTGCATATTGGACTTTACGCACTCGGCGTAGGTGAGCGGGAAGCTGGCTTTCAGGAGTTCTTGTTTTCTCACTGTCCAGCCCTGCTCGCGCAGGAAATCCAGATATGCTTCGCTTGACCATTTGCTGTACTCGCGAAATCCCACCAGCTCCATCAAGCGCTCTTTTGCATTGCCCAAGAAGTCTTTGCCGGCGTAGGTGAAGTTCGGGGCAATCAGCACTCCGTCATCTTTCAGCACACGGCGAATCTCAGCCAGCGCTTTTTGCGGTTCGGGCACAATATGCAGAGCATTGGACACGACAACCACGTCAAATGAGCAGTCCGCATAAGGCAGGGAGAACATATCCTGCACGGAAAAATGCAGCTTGGCGGATTGCACCCCCTGCTTTGCCTGCTCAATCATCGCGGCAGATGCGTCCGTCGCTTCAATGTGGGCAGCGGAAGAGACGATATTCTTTGCGATAAGCCCCGTCCCGGTTGCAAGCTCCAACACTTGCTTGCGGCGAACCACCGGCGTGATCATTGAGCACACTTGTTTGTAAGCCTCACGGTCTTTGCGCATAAAACTGTCATAGATTTTCGCCGTGCGATCCCAAAATGTTTTCTTCATAGCAATACCTCCTATATAGCAGTTAGATATCTCTAACCTAGCGACTTTTGAAAAGCCGCCATAGGGCAGCTTTTCGGTTTACTCACACCGGCGTTTCATACCCGTGCAGATGGGGTTTGCGTTCTCTCGCTGATGAAACGCGGTCAAGATTCATGGCCGGGTATCGGCGCTGTTCTTTCGGGGGAGATTATACTCTTTGCTTTCGTCCGAGTCAAGAGAATCAAAAGAAATTCTTTCTTATGGGTCATGTGATTAGGCGAAAAATCAGCGCTTCAATCTATTGACAAGCTCCTCATCGGACTCTGCGGTTAGGGTTTTATACTCGGTATAAATCACCTTGCCGGGGAGGGCGGCGGGGGGCTTGCGGACGTTTTTGACCATGGTGTAATCCACGGGGAGCTTGCCGCCGTCGCGGCCTTGGGAGTAATAAGCGGCGAGTGAGGCGGCTTGGACGAGCGTGCGTTCGGGAAGCTCCTCGCCCTCACAGCGGACGATGACGTGGCTGCCGTGAACCTTTTGGACGTGCAGCCACATATCCGTGCGGCGGGCGGTGCGGAAGGTCAGCTCGTCATTTTGGGCGTTGCTGCGCCCGACGAGGACTTCAAAGCCGTCATCGGTCATGAAGCGATAGGGCGCTTGCGGCTTGGGGGCGCGCTCGTTCTTCGCGCCCTTGGCGCGGCGAAGGTGGCCGGTGGCGACAAGCTCGCGGCGAATGTCGGCAAGGTCGCGCTCGGTCTCGGCGCGGGCGATTTCATCAAGGACGCTGTTGAGATAATCAAGCTGACGCTCACCCTCGGCGATGAGCACAGTGAGGTGCGCCTCGGCGGCCTTGAGCTTGTTATACTCCTTGTACATCGCGGCGGCGTTCTGCTGGGGCGTTTTGAGGGGGTCAAGCTCGATTTTGACAAGGGGGCAGGCGGGGTCATAATAATTTTCGCACTCGACGGCGGTGTCGCCGCGCATAATGCGATAAATATTCGCGGTGACAAGCTCGGCATTGCACCGGACGTCCTCGCGCCCCTCGGTGCGGCGAAGCTCCTCTTGCTGCAGGGCGAGCTTGCGCGCAAGGCGGTCGCGCAGGGTTTTGACGGATTTGGTGAGGTCATGGCTTCGGCGGCGCTGCTGCTCGGCGCGGTCGCGCGAGAGATAAAAGGCGTCGAGAAGCGCGGAAAAGCTGTCAAAGCGCTCAAGCTCGGCCGTGGCGCCGTATTGCTTGATGGGCATGAAGCTGAAATCGCGCACTCGGCCGTCAATGCGGACGAGCCACGGCTCGCACTCCCCCGCCGCGACGGATTCAGCGAACGCGTCCGCCGCCTCGGCGAGAAGCGCATAATCGCCCCCGGCGCGACAGGCAAGCTCGCGCGCGATGAGCGGGGAGAGGCCGGAGAAGGTATCCATGAGGAATTTGTCCGCCGGGACGGCGGCATCCGCCGAGCAAATGAGCGCGCGGCGCTCATCGGCGGTGAGGGCGAAAAAGCCGGGCTTATTCTGCTCCGGCGGGAGGCGATAAATCATGCCGGGGAGCATGCGGCGAGTGGCATCGCCGCCGAAGTCCATGCGGCGCATGCAGTCGATGATTCGCCCGTCCGCGCCGACGAGAATGACGTTGGCACTGCGACCTATCAGCTCGACGACGAGCTTTTTTTCACTTTGTATGCCCAGCTCATCGTGCGTGTCGAGCGTGATGACGAGCATGCGCTCAAAGCGCGGCTGGGCGACGGAGAGAATATGCGCGCCGGTGAGGTGCTTGCGCATGAGCATGCAGAACATCGGCGGCTCGGCGGGGTTTTCAAACGCGCCGCCGGTGAGATGGACGCGGGCGTTGCCTGTCCCGGCGGCGAGGACGAGGCGGTGGTTTTCGCCCTTGGCGCGAAGCGAGATGACAAGCATGTCGCGCTCCGGCTGCTGGACGCGGTCGATTCTGCCGCCCTCGATTTTGTCACTCAGCTCGCGCGCGAGGGCTGAAACGGTTACGGCATCAAGCGGCATCGTCACCCTCCATTATCGCGGCAAAAAGCGCGTCAACGCGCTCAAGCTGCCCTTGCAGATACAGCCAGCCGAACAGCGCCTCCAGCCCCGTGGCGGCGTGGTACTCCCCCTCCGTGGCCTTTTGGGGGACGGAGTTGACCTTGGCGTTGCGCCCGCGCTTATACACCGCAAGCTCCTGCTCGGTCAAGAGGGGCATAATCTTTTTCGCGGCGCGCGCCTGCGCCGGAGCATTGACGTAAGACACGGCGAGCTTATGGAGCTTTCCGACGGCGGAGTGCCCCTGCTTGCAGAGCATGGCGCGGGTCATCAGCTCATACACCCCGTCGCCGATGTGCGCGAGGGCAAGCATGCTCATGGAGTTGACCTCGTTGAGGGTCATATTCGGGCAAAAATAATCCATACTTATCTTCTTTCCGGGCAAAAAAGGGCGTGAAAACGCCCTTTTTTGTTTTTATGTATTATACCTCGTCATAATCGGGGAGATTTATCTCCTGCTCGCTGATTTCGGCGGCGAGGACAAAATCGTCGGGTGCGGCCATGCCGAGCTTGACCTGAATGTCATGCCAGCCCTGATAGTCAACGAGCACCTTGCGGGGCTTCGCGCCCTCATAAGGGCCGACGATGCCGAGTTCCTCCATCTGGTCGACGATGCGCGCGGCGCGGGAATAGCCGAGCTTGACGCGGCGCTGGAGCATGGAGACGGAGCAGGACTTGGTTTCCAAAATGGCCTCGACGGCCTGGGGCAGCATTTCGTCATAGCCCCCGGCAATGCTGTCATCCTTGGCGCTCTTGCCGGAGTCGGAGGTGGCCTTGTCCTCGGCGGCCTTGTTCATGAACTCCTCGATTTCGGAGTTTTCCTGAACGTCGGTCGCGCCCTCTTTGATGAACTGGATGACCTCTTCGCGCTCTTCATCGGAGACGAACGCGCCCTGAATGCGGGTGGGCTTGCCGCAGCCGACGGGAGAAAACAGCATGTCGCCCATGCCGACGAGCTTTTCCGCGCCGGTTTGGTCGAGAATGATGCGGCTTTCGAGCGAGGACGAGACGGCGAAGGCGATGCGCGAGGGGATGTTGGCCTTCATGAGGCCGGTGATGACGTCCGCCGAGGGGCGCTGGGTGGCGATGACAAGGTGCATGCCCGCCGCGCGCCCCATCTGCGCGACGCGGCAAATGCTCTCCTCGACCTCTTTCGAGGCCACGAGCATGAGGTCGGCCAGCTCATCAATGACGATGACGACACGCGGCATGGTCTGCTCGCCGATGGCCTCGCAATGCTTATTGTAATTATCCAAATCGCGCACGCCGATTTCGGAGAAAAGGCGGTAGCGCTTGAGCATTTCCACGACCGACCACTGAAGCGCACCGGCGGCCTTTTTCGGGTCGGTGACGACAGGGACATAGAGATGCGGAATGCCGTTATAAACACCAAGCTCGACCATTTTGGGGTCAATCATGATGAGGCGAACCTCGTCCGGCGTGGATTTATACAGAAGGCTCAAAATGAGGGAGTTCATGCAAACGGATTTGCCCGAACCGGTTGTGCCCGCGATGAGCATGTGAGGGAGCTTTGCGATGTTGCCGACGACGCACTCGCCGCCGATGTCCTTGCCGAGGGCGAAGCTGAGCTTGGATTTGGCGTTGACAAAGCGCGGGGACTCGATGATATCGCGGAGGTAAACGGTGCTGACAATCTTGTTGGGCACTTCGATGCCGACGGTGGAAATTTTGTCGGGAATGGGCGCAATGCGCACATTCATCACGCCGAGGGCTAGGGCGAGGTCGCCCGCGAGATTGGTCACGCGCGCGAGCTTGACGCCCTGCTCCAGTTCAATGTCAAAGCGTGTGACCGTCGGGCCGCGCGTGACGCCGACGATGTCGGCGTTGATGCCGAAGCTGTGAATCGCGCCCTCAAGGCGCTCTTTGTTGACCATGATCTCCTCGCGCGCGTCGATGTTAGCCGCCGCGCCGGTGCGCAGAAGGTCAATGGGCGGGAACTCATACCCCGTGCCGTCCTCGGCGCGGGCGACGGCAAGCTCAACAGCCTTGGCCTCTTTTTCGACCTCGGCGCGGGTGACTTTTTTCTTGGGCGGGTCGGAGATTTCGGCGGACATGGTGGAGGATTTCATAATTTCCTCGACCGTGTCGCGCAAATCATCAACGTCCACTCCGGCGGCGCGGGCGGCGGCCTCGCCGTCAATGACCTCGCTTTCGCGGATTATGGGCGCGGCGCGGTGGCGGCGCAGTGACGCCGCAGGGTCGGCGGGCAGCTCGCCCTCGGCCTTTTTCGCCTTGGGCGCGGGCTTGGCGCCATCCTCGCGCAGCTTGTCCGCCGTTTTGGCAAGGCGCGGCGCGGATTCGGGCGCGGGCGACTTCGCCCCGCGCTTATCCACGAGCGGGAACGGCTCGTCCTCATCGTCGAGGGGAATGTCCGTCATGACGCGGCTGCGCTCAATGCGCTCGATTTTCGCGCCGCCCTTGGGCGCTTTGGCCGCCTTGGCGGGCTTGGCGTCCGCTTGGCCGAGTTCCAAGGGGAGAATCTCCTCGTCATCGGGCGAGGCGGGCTTTTTTTGATACATGGATGGGTCATACTTCACGGCGGCGCGCTCACCGGCCTTGTCAAAGGCCTTGGTGAAGCTGCCGTTGAAGCACTTGACGACGAAGAATATGAGCAGCACGGCCAAGACAGGCATCGCCCCGTAAAGGCTGAACGCGTTGGAAAGGCCGACGGCGATGAGCCCGCCGATGACCCCGCCGCCGTGCATGCTCTGCCCGTCGGCAAAAAGCTGAGCGGTGAGGTCGGGCAGCTCCGGCATGACGACAAACGGCTCATAAAAGAACAGATGACCCAGCGCGGCCACAATGATGGGGATCATCAGCGCGGAGGTGACGCGCAGTGCCACGGGGTAGCCCTTGTGAAAGCCGAGGATTATCGCCGCCATCAGGAACGCGGGAATGGTCACCCAAAAGCCCCAGCCGACAAGCCCCTTGACGAGGTTGGCAAAAAACACGATGAACTTGCCGTCGGTGTTGAAATGGCTGATGACGAGAAAGACCGCGAGGAACAGGCACACGACCGCGCTGACCTCGCGACGAATTGGCGGGGCGGGCGGTTCGGGCGGGGTGACGGGCGCGGCGGCCTTTTTCGGCTTGGAGGCCGATTTTTTCGTTGTGGTGGTGCTCTTCTTTGCGCCGGTGGTGGAAGAGCTTGATTTTTTGCTTTGTGCCATTGAAATGTCCTTTCTTCGGTGAAAAAACGTGAACGGGGAGAATCGGGATATAAGAATATCAGAATATCAGCGTGAGAATGATGCTCAGCACGCCCATGACCCAGCAATAATACGCGAAGCCGCCGAAGCGCCCCTTTGCGGCGATGCGCTTCAAAAGGCTGATTGCGCCGATGCCGGACACCATGGCCGCCACCATGCCCAAGAGATAGGCCGGGACGTTGGCAAGGTCAACCCCCTGCCCCACGGCGTCGATGAGCGAGAGTATGTTCGCGCCGAGAACGGCGGGAATGGACAGCAGGAACGAAAACTTGACGGCAAATTCGCGGTTGAGCCCGGTGGCGATGCCGGCGGTGATGGTCGTGCCGGAGCGGGACAGGCCGGGAATGGTGGCGACGCACTGGCAAAGGCCGATGATGAGCGCGTCGGAAATGGTCATGCTGGTGGCGGACTTTGTGCCGGGCTTCATTTTGTCCGCCACGAAGAGCATGCAGCCCGTCAGCACCAGCGCCACGCCGATGAACACGTTTTGATAATAAAGCGTTTCGACCATGTCATGAATCGGGAGAATGAGCACCAGGGGGAGCGTGGCGAACACAATCATGAGAAAGAGCCGCGCGGCGGGATAACGGCGGCGGCGCTCACCGGCCAGCGGGCCGACATTGACAAAGCCGAGGACCTCATAAAACATCTGGGTGATGTCCTGCCAATAGCAGACGCAGATTGCCGCGAGTGTGCCGAGGTGCAGGAGGACGTCGAAAAACATGTGGCCGTCGGTGGTGGTCGTCATGTCAAAAAGGTTGTTGATGATGGCAAGATGGCCGGAGCTTGACACCGGCAAAAACTCGGTTATCCCCTGCACAAGACCCAGTATAATCGCGTTCAATACTGACATTGGCATACACCCCCACGGTAAACATAACATATATTATAGCACAATTTTATGCAGTACACAAGAGCAAGAGAACGCATAAGAGAGGAAAATGTGGAGCGTCTATTCTCTGCCACACTATAAAAAAGAGATTGCCGCCATTTGGCAACAATCTCTTTTTCTCTTATTCAATTATCAGCGCTTGGTTTGGCTGTCGTTATAGATTCTTATGAGGTTCATCTCGAAGTCCTGGCGGTTTTTCTGCACGCCGTTTTGGAGCTCAAGCCCCGCGAAGAGTGAGAGCAGGGCAGCCATGAACGTGAAGCCGCAGACGATGAGCGTGGGGAAGTTCGGCACGAGGCCGGTTTTGAGATAGGTTGAGAGCACGGGGATGAAGAACACCGCCGCGATGAGCGTGAGGACGAGGGCGATGAGGGAGAAAAACGCGAACGGCTTATAGTTCCGGAAAAGGCGGATAATCGTGAAAATGACCTTCATGCCGTCGGAATAAGTGTTGAGCTTGGACTCGCTGCCCTCCGGGCGGTCGCGATAGTCGATGACGACGTTCTCGACATACATGTTCTTATCCAGCGCGTGAATGCTCATCTCGGTTTCGATTTCAAACCCCTTGGAGAGCACCGGGAAAGACTTGACGAAAAGATAGCTGAAGGCGCGGTAGCCGGTCATGATGTCCTTGATGTCGGACTTAAACAGACTGTTTATGCCCCAGCGGACGAGGGAGTTGCCGAAATTGTGAAAGGGGCGCTTGTTCTCTTCAAAATATGTCGACGACAGGCGATCACCCACGACCATGTCGGCGTGGCGCTCAAGCACGGCGTTGACCATCTCGCGCCCGTACTCGGCGGGGTAAGTGTCGTCCCCGTCGACCATTATGTACGCCTCGGCGTCAATCTCGCGGAACATGCGGCGGATGACATTGCCCTTGCCCTGCCGATATTCGTGGCGCACGACCGCGCCCGCCGCCTCGGCAAGCTGAGGCGTGCCGTCGGTGGAATTGTTGTCATAAACATAAACCACCGCCTCCGGCAGTTCGCGACGCCAGTCGGAAACCACCTTTTGCACCGTGGCGCTTTCATTATAACAGGGTATCAAAACCGCGATTTTGTCCATATTATCTCCTCGTTCGCCCGCGCGCTTGTGCGGGCGGGGTGCTTTTGCACCATTATATACCGCGCGGGGACATATTTCAATCTTATTTTCCGGCGATTTCGCGGTGGAGATAATCCAGCGCGTCGGAGAGCGTGCCGATGGCGTCGATGAGGCCGAGGCGGACGGCCTCCGCACCGTAAATGACGCTGCCGACGTCGTTGGCAAGCTCGTCAGTGTTGGTCATGAGGCGGAGATAATCCTCGCGCGCGATGTTCGAGTGTGAGGTGACGAAGCCGACGATGCGCTCTTGAATGCGGGCGAAATAATTATATGTCTGCGGCACGCCGATGACAACGCCGTTGAGGCGCACTGGGTGCACCGTCATGGCGGCAGACGGCGCGATGAGACTGCGCCGCGCCGCCACGGCAAGCGGCACGCCGATGGAATGCCCGCCGCCGAGGACGAGCGAGACCGTGGGCTTGGTCATGCCGGCGATAAGCTCGGCGATGGCAAGCCCCGCCTCGACGTCGCCGCCCATGGTGTTCAATAATATAAGCAGCCCCTTAATCTCCGGAGATTCCTCGACGGCGGCGATGAGCGGGAGAATGTGCTCATACTTGGTGGCCTTAGTGTCATCGGGCAGAAGCTGGTGTCCCTCGATTTGCCCCACGACGGTCAAGCACTGCACCTGCCCGGCCGAGGACGCGGCAAAATCCTTGATATCGTCCGTGAAAAATCACCTCACGGAGCTATTATGTCCGCGAGGTGAGAAATTATTATTTGTCCGAATATGCCGCGAGGCAGGCTTTGTAGGTCATGTAGCAGTCGAATTTCGCCACGACCTCAAAGGGCGCGTGCATGCTCAGCACGGGGACACCGGCGTCGATGGTGTCGATGTTGCGGTTGGCCATGAACTTGGCGATAGTGCCGCCGCCGCCCTGGTCGACCTTGCCGAGCTCGGCAAGCTGCCAGACGACGTTATTGTCGGCAAAGAGCTTGCGCAGATACGCCACGACCTCGGCGGAGGCGTCGCTCGTGCCGGATTTGCCGCGCGCGCCGGTGAACTTGCATATACCGACGCCGTAATTGACCTTGGAGTCGCTGCGCTTTTCGGAGACGTCGGGATAAAGCGGGTCAAAGGCGTTGGTGACGTCGGCGGAGATGCAGAAGCTGTTTTCATAGCAGCGGCGCAGTGCCACGCCCTGCGCGTCGCACAGGTCTTCCATGAAGCAGTCAAACGCGGCGCTCTGCATGCCGGTGACGCCGTCAGAGCCGGTTTCCTCCTTGTCGGCGAGGATGCACACGCAGGTGCGCTCAGGCTCGGCCACGTCGAAAATGGCTTTCAGCTCGGCATAGGCGCAGACCCTGTCATCGTGGCCGTAGCCGCCGATGAGTGAGCGGTCAAGGCCGATTTCGCACACGTCAAAGGCCGGGACGGCGGCAAGCTCGGCGGAGAGGAAGTCCTCCTCGGTGATGCCGTACATGTCATTGAGCATGCTGATGACGGCCAGCTTCACGCGATCCTTGCCCTCGTCGGCGTAGGGGGCAGAGCCGAGGAGAATGTTCAAGCCCTCGCCGGTGAAGCCCTCGGACATGGTCTTTTTCATCTGATCCGCCGCGAGGTGAGGCAAAAGGTCGGTGATGACGAACTTCGGCTCGTTCTTTTCACGGCCGAGGGTGACGTTGATGACCTCGCCGCTCTTGAGCGCGACCGCGCCGTGCAGCTCCAGCGGAATGGTGACCCACTGATATTTCTTGATGCCGCCGTAATAGTGCGTTTTGAAATAGCACATCTCGTCGGACTCGTAAAGCGTGACCTGCTTGAGGTCAAGGCGCGGGGAGTCGACGTGCGCACCGGCGATGACAGCGCCGGCGGAAAGCGGCTTCTTGCCGATGACGGCGAGCATGAGCGCCTTGCAGCGATTGTTCTTATAAACCTTCATGCCGGGCTTCAAGTCCATGCCGGGCACATACTCGACAAAGCCGCGCGCCTCGGCAAGCTCGATGGCGTTGGCAACGGCCTCGCGCTCCATGCGCGAGCGGTCGAGATAGTCCATATACTCGGCGCAATACTCCTCCAGCTTGACGCGCTCTTCGGTGTCGATGAGGTCATAGCCGTTTTTCTGCTCGTAGAACAGTTTTTCTCTCAAATCACTCATTTTTTCATTTCCTCCGTGAAAAGTTTGATACATTCAGCGGCAAATTCCGCCTTGGTGCCGTCATTATGCAGCACGAAATCGCAGTTATCATAATAATACTCGTCCGGGCGCTGCGCGTCAAGCCGCAGGGCGGCATATTCGCGCGAAATGCCGTCGCGCGCGCAAATTCGGTCAATGCGCCGCTCGCGCGCAGCCACGACGCCGACGGTGAAATCGCACATCACGCCCGCGCCGCTTGAAATAAGCTCAACGGCATCAATGGCGGCGAGCGTGCCGCCGCTCATGGCATGCGCGCGCAAAAGCCGCCGAGTTTCGGCGAGAATGAACTCGTGCGTCAGCGCATTGAGGCGCGCGAGCGCCTCGGCGTCGGCAAAGACGATGCGGCCGAGCGCCTTGGTGTCCACCGCTCCGTCAAGCACGGCGGCGGGGAACGCCGCGCCGATGGCGGCGATGAGGCCGCTGCCCGTGTGCAAAAGGCGGTGGTATATCGCGTCGCAGTCGAGCGTGAGCGCGCCCATGTCGGCGAGGGTATCGAGCGCGGTGGTTTTGCCCGTGCCCGTGCCGCCGGTGAGGCCGACGACGGTCATGCCGGAAACGAGCGCGTCGGCAATCTCGTCTGCGCTCAATGCGCCGGGGCGGAGGATTGTATACGGCGCGGCGCTCATGTCGATGAGGGTGGATTCGCGCCCGATGCCGCACTCGCCGCCGTCGATGACGGCGGAAATCTTGCCGTCGAAGTATTCAAGCACCCTGTCGGCGTTCTTGGGGCTGTCCGCGCCCGACGGATTGGCCGACGGCGCGGCAAGCGGAACACCCGCGAGGCGAATCGCCTCCAGCGTCAGCGCGTGGTCGGGGCAGCGCAGGCCGACTGTCGCGCCCCCGGCGCGGACAATGTCGGGGATGACGTCGCGCGCGTTCAGCACGATGGTCAGCGGCCCGGGCCAAAGCTTTTCGGCCAAGAGTGCGGCCTGCGGCGGGACGGGGTCGCAGTATTTTTCCATCGCTCCCCTGTCGCTTATCATGATGGACAGGGGCTTCACCGCCGGGCGGCCCTTGACCTCGTAAATCTCCCTCACGGCGCGCTCGTCGAGCGCGTTGGCGGCAAGGCCGTAAACCGTCTCCGTCGGCACGGCGACGAGCCGCCCCGCGCGAATAAGCTCTGCCGCGCGGGCGAGGTCTTTTGTGATGCGTTCGGTTTTCATGCTCCCGCCTCCGTCTGCTCGGCCAGCTTTTGGGCTTGGTCTGCGGTGATGAGCGCGTCGATGATGGGGTCAAGGTCGCCGTTTATGACGGCGGCGATGTTGAAATTTTTGTTGTCGCCGGTGAGGCGGTGATCCGTGACGCGGTTTTGGGGGAAGTTATAGGTGCGGACGCGGTCGCTTCTGTCGCCCGTGCCGATTTGGCTTTTGCGCTCGGCGGCGACGGCGGCGTTTTGCCGCGCAAGCTCGGCCTCGTAGAGCTTCGAGCGCATGATTTGCATGGCGCGGTCTTTGTTTTTGTACTGGCTGCGCTCGTCCTGACATTCCACGACCGTGCCCGTGGGCAGGTGGGTGATGCGGATGGCGCTTTCGGTTTTGTTGACGTGCTGCCCGCCCGCGCCGGATGAGCGGTAAGTGTCGATTTTCAAGTCGTTCATGTCGAGCTTGAAGTCGACCTCGCCGACTTCGGGCAAGACGGCGACGGTGGCGGCAGAGGTGTGAATGCGGCCGCCGGACTCCGTGACCGGGACGCGCTGCACGCGGTGTCCCCCGGCCTCGAATTTGAGGCGCGAGTACGCGCCCTCGCCCTCGATGACGAAGCTGATTTCTTTGATGCCGCCAAGCTCGGTGTCGTTGACGTTGGCCACGTCGATTTTCCAGCCGCGCCGCTCGGCGTACATGGAGTACATGCGGAACAGATCCGCCGCGAAGAGCATGCCCTCTTCCCCGCCGACGCCGCCGCGAATCTCCATGATCACGTTTTTCGCGTCGTTCGGGTCGCGGGGCAGCAAGAGGAGCTTGATCTCGTGCTCCAAGCGCTCGCGCTCGGCCTTGGCGGCGGCAAATTCCTCCTGCGCAAGCTCGCGCAGCTCCGCGTCCTGCATGAGCTGCTGGGCGGACGCCATGTCCGCCTCAGCGCGGCGATAGGCCGTGTACGCCTCCGCGAGCGGGGCAAGCTCGCGCGATTCGCGCTCAAGCCGCGCGTAGAGCGCGACGTCGGAATAGGTCTCCGGCTGCTCCATGCGCACAAGAAGCTGCTCATATTGATTTTTCAAAGCGTCCAGCTTTTCAAACATGGCGTTCTCCGATTTGATGTAGTCATGACATTTTAGCACAAACCCAAGCCCATGTAAACCAAACCCGCAGGTATTTTTTCCTGCGGGGTGAGTTGGTGGTGTTATGTAAACTCAGCGAGACGAGTTTCCTCACTTTGCTTTTTGGAACAGGCCGTGTTTTTCGACTTGACGGACGGTTATGTCGCCGACGGTGTAGCCGGTGGCGGAGATGGCGGCTTTTATGGAGGCTACATCCGGCTCGGTTTCGGTTTGGATTGTGGTTTTGCCCTTTTTGCGCGAGCTGGTGACCTTTTTCACTCTGACAGCGGCGCGGACGGCGTCATTGATGTGTGCCTCACACATCGAGCACATCATGCCGTCCACTTTCACGACGATTTCATACATTATTATAACTCTCCTAATTGAAGCAGTTTTCTGCCGAATATGAAAATATGGGGACTGCGGAGAGGTGTAGAACCGCAGCCCCCTT
>CAZUSM010000032.1:0-13485 GCA_964623675.1 uncultured Oscillospiraceae bacterium | reverse complement strand
GTAAGCCGGGCTGAAACGAGGCTTAAAAATGCGGTTACGGAAGTGTTAACATGCAAAGCAGTGGGGTGGTGACCCTCTCCGTCACGGCTTGCGCCGTGCCACCTCTCCCAACGGGAGAGGCAAGGGGCAGGGTGGTTTGGCAAGGTGTTCTGATTGGGATTTGAGCAATATGAAGTGCGGCGCAAAAGGCAGACCGCGCCGTCGGCGCGGGCGATCCCCTCAGTCAGCCTACGGCTGACAGCTCCCCTTGATGCCCAAGGGGAGCCATTTTGTGAGCGTTTCTCTTGGTGTTCTATTTGAACATAGTGCTAAACGAGGTGCTGAGGTAAAGCTCTTCCGCGCCGACGGCGCGGCCTCATCAGTCAGCGGCTTTGCCGCTGACAGCTTCCCCAGAGGGGAAGCCTTTGGAGGGCGGTTTTCTCTTGGTGTTCTATTTTAATTGGCTGTAAAAACGAGTGCGCAGAAGCGGGCGGCAGGTTGCCGCCCCCACGGCTGATTTTAAGTTAAAAGTTCTGTTTTTAGTGCAATTGAGAGTCAAGATGGCGGCAAATGTTCATTAGAAGTGTGGATTATGTTTTGCGTCTTGGCTCCCCTTGCGCACCAAGGGGAGCTGTCAGCGGCGCAGCCGCTGACTGAGGGGATCGCCGCGTTTGCTTGTGCAAACGCGCCGCGCCGCAAGGCGCGGAAACCGCGCAAACACCCCCAACGACGCAGCAAAAAAGAGATTGCCGCATTCGCAGCAATCCCTTTTTATTTATTCTCTCATTCCCCCGCCGTGGGTACTTCGCGGCAGGTGAAGAGGATAATTTGCCGCTCGCGGGCCAGCTCGCGCAGGAGCTTCATCGCCTCGGTCAGGCGCGTCTCGTCCAGATTCACAAGCGCGTCGTCGATTATCAGCGGGCACGGCTCGCCCGCGGGCATGGCCAGCTCGCACACGGCGAGGCGCACCGCCAAATACATCAAATCCAGCGTCCCCGCGCTCAGATATTCCGCCTCGCGCGGCACGGTGTCCTCATTGGTCTTGGCGCGGGCGGAAAAGTCGCGGTTGAGGAACACATCGGTGTACCGCCCGCCCGTCATGAACGACATATACTCCGCCGCGAGCTTGCCCAGCCGGGGCGAAAAGCGCCCCTGAAGCTCGCTGTCGGCACTGCGGAGGGTGTCCACGGCGAGGGTGATGGCGTCATACTCGTCGCATATCTCGTCATACTCGCTCTCCATGGTTTTCAGCTCGCTTGCCAGCACCACCGGGTCGCCCACGGCGGCCAGCCGCGCCCGGCGCGCGGCAATGCTCGCGGAGAGGTTTTCCGCGCTCTCCCGCGCCGTGGCAAGCTCCCGGCTCAGCCGCGCGGCCTCGCTCGTGCCGGAGGTGAAGTCCAGCTCGCCGAGGGTGCTCTGCTCCAGCTCGTCCTGCTGCGCGCGGGCGCGCTCATAATCGCCACGCGCCGCCATTTCCCGCTCGCGCGCCGCGTCAAGCGCGTCGCAGTATTCCCGCTGCCTCTCCAGCGCGCGGCGAATGTCCGAGGCCGAGCGCGCGTTGTATTCGTCCAAAATCCTGTGCCGCTCACCCAGTGCGTCGGCCGCCGCGCGGCGCAGCCGCGCATAGCGCATCAGCAGCACCACCGCCGCCACGCCGAATATCGCCGCGCCTATCATGGGCAATATCATCTGCATTTGAGTGTACAGCGCGGCGCACATCACCGCCGCGGCAAAAAGCGCGACGGCGAGCCACGGCGCGGGCTTATTCTTCCCCGCGCGCTTGAGCGCGTCCAGCCGCGCCAAATCCTCCTGCGCGCTCGCCTCCGCCTCGTCGGCGCTCATCGCGCCGAAGGGCGCAGAGCGCAAATCGTCCTTGGCCTGAGCAAGCGCGTCCAAGGCCGCGTCGTGCGCCTCGGCGGCGGCTTTCAGCTCGGCGCGCCCCGCGCCGAGGCGGTCGAGCGCGTCGCGCCGCTGGCGCTTGCGGCTTTCGGTCACCGCGCTCTCCAGCTCGCGGCAGTGCGCCTGCTCGCGCTCCAGCTGAGTCTCAAGCGCGGCTATCTCCTCGGCGGCGGTGTCGAGGCCGTCGAGGGCGCGCTCGGCGTCGTCCATGCGCGCCTCCAGCTCCGGCAGATAGCCGCGCCGATTGAACCGGCGTTTGCGCTGCCACGCGCGCAGGGTCTCATCCGCCTCGGAAAACGAGGTCTGCTCCTCCCCGGTGGTGACAATCGCGCTTATTCTTTTTTCAAGCTCCGGGCTGCCGGTCACGGCCATTGTGCCCTGCGCAATGAACGCACTGCGGCAAAATACGTCACGGCTCACGCCGGTCAAAAGCTCTCCGGCGTTCGCGCCGGTCACGCCCTCCACGGGCACACCGCTGTCGGTGTAGGTTGCCGAAAACTCGCGCATCGGCGCACCCTTGGCCTTGGTCGTGCGCGTGATGGTGATGTCAAAATTGTCGGCGGTCAGCTCCATGCTGCCCTCCATCGGCGCGCCCGACCACGGGGCATAGCGCAGCTTGTCCGGCAGATGCCCCGCCCTCGTGCGCTCGGCGGAATCCACGCCGTAAAGCATCGCGCGGATGAACGCGCACCACGTGCTCTTGCCGCTTTCGTTGGGCGCGTATATCACGTTCAGCCCCGGATGCAGCTTCAGCTTTTCGTTTTCCAGCTTGCCGAAGGAGGCCGTCAGTGAGTTAATTTTCATGCCGCGCCACCTCCTCGCCGTTGTCCAGCGCCGCCAGCCCCCAACGCGCGGCCTGTTCGGCGCGCTCGCGCGTTTTCTCGTCGGGTGCTTCATCGCAGATTTTTTTCAGCTTTGCCAAGAACAGGCCTCTCAGGCTGTCCTCGCCCGCGCGCTCCCACACATCGCGCCGCAGACGCGTCCTGTCGCGCACGTCCAGCTCGAAGAACAGCTCCTCCAAGTCCTCGTGCAGGCGCGCCGCATCGGGCACGGTGTCCGTCTCGCCCGTGAGCGTGATGCGGTAAATATCGCGCACGGTGTCATCCGGCAAGGCCGCATGCACCGCGAGGCGCGCGTCCGCCCCGGTCACGTCCACGCTGATGCTTTCATAGCGCCGCGCGGCGACGGACACGGGGTGCGCCTCGCACTCGCCCGCGCCCAGCTCTACTATATAAATATGCTTTTCGCCCGTCTCGTCGAAGCCGCGCCCCTCCGGGCAGCCGGGCCAGGCGTACCACGTCTCTCCCGCGCGGCAAAGTCCGCTCTCCTTGTGCACATGCCCCAGCGCGGCATAATCCATGCCGGACGCGGCCAAGTCCGCCTCGCTGATGGCGTTGTACTTCGACTCGCCCGCGCACACCTCGCCGTGCATGCACAGGATATTCACAAACCCGTCCTCGCGCGGCGCGGTGAACCCGCGCAAAAGCGGCGCGCTGTGCGCGTCGGTGAACGCCGCGCCGTAAACGCGCGCGCCGATATCGCCCAGCTCCACGCACTCGATTTCGCCCGTGGTGAACACGTGCACGTTCCCCGGCATTTCGTTTTTCAGATACGGCGAGCGCAGCGACACATAGTCGTGGTTGCCCGGCGCGATGAACACCGGCGCGCCGCAGCCCCGCAGGCTCTGCGCCAGCTCCTCCGCCGTTTCGGAATATGCGCCGGTACTGTCGAGCAGGTCGCCGGCGAGCAGCACCGCGTCGACCTTTTCCCGCCGCGCGGTCTCCGCCAGCGCGGACAAAAGCCGCCTCTGCTCGCCGCGCCGTATCGCGGCCTTGCCCCGGCTCAGCCCCTCAAAGGGCGAGTCAAGGTGCAAATCCGCGGCATGCAGCAGCTTGATTTTCCCGCTCATCGCACTCTCACCGCCTCCGCCTTGACGCAGCGGCCGCTCTCCGTGTCGATTTCAAATATGCAGCCCTCCATGGCGCACGCGCCCTTGGCCGACTCATAGCGGCGCGGCGGGTCGCCCATGAACTTGCCTATGCTCTGCTCCGGGTCGATGCCCAGCACGGAGTTGACAGGCCCTGTCATGCCGAGGTCTGTGATATACCCCGTCCCCTGCGGCAGCACGGCGGCGTCAGAGGTCTGCACATGCGTGTGCGTGCCCCACACGGCGCTGGCGCGCCCGTCGAGGAGATAGCCCATGGCGCGCTTTTCGCTCGTGCCCTCGGCGTGAAAATCCACAAGGATTATTTTTTCCTTTATCTCCGCCATATACCCGTCGGCAATCACAAAGGGGTTATCCGTGTTGCTGTCGAGCGTGAAGCGGCCGAGCAGGTTGAGCACGCACACGTCGCCAAACGGCGTGGAAAACACGTCAATCCCCCGGCCGGGGCATTGCGGGCCGAAGTTGGCCGGGCGCAGTATGCGCCGCCGCTCGGCGAGATAGGGGCGCAGCTCCGTGCGCGTCCAGGTGTGGTTGCCCAGCGTCACCACGTCCGCCCCGGCGCGGAAAAGCGCGTCCGCCTGCTTGGGCGTGATGCCCACGACGTTGGTGTTCTCGCCGTTTATCACGGTGAAGGCGATGTTGTTTTCTTTTTTGAAATCCTTGAGCCGCAGATTGAGAAAATCCAGCCCCGGCTCGCCGCAGACGTCGCCCACGGCCAAAATTTTGACTGTCATTGTCATATCCTCCGTCGTCGGGGAATTCGGTTTTATTATTTATTGTCCCCATTGTACCACAAATTACATGGCTTGGGCAATGCAAATTCACACCGTTTCGGCCGATTATTGCGCATAATATAATCACGTCGGCAAATCCCCGGCGAAGAAAGCGAAAGGATGTTGATTCATGAACAAGAAAAACTTTTATGTCGGCATGGGCATGGGGCTTCTCGTCGGCTCGTGCGCCGCGCTCGCCGCGCACCCGAAAAAGCCCCACTGCGTCAAAAGCGTGCTCGGCAAAACCCTCAAAACCATGGGCGAAATCGCCGACTCCGTCTCCGACGCCATGGGCTGGTAAGCGCGCCTGACGCGGTCGGGGAAAAATATTTTTGCCTCTTGAGCAAAAAATATTAAAAAACCCCTTGCATTTTTCTTTCGGCTGTGCTAATATAACTAAGCTCTCGAATGAGACATGCGCCGTTAGCTCAGCTGGATAGAGCGTCTGGCTACGGACCAGAAGGTCAGGGGTTCGAATCCCTTACGGCGTGCCAAGAACAGAAACATCCTCTGCCACTCGGCAAAGGATGTTTCTTTTTATCTTTTCGCGCTGCGGAAGATTTCACTCGTTTTCTCCCCCGCCCGATGTGTTCAAAATCTCATTGCAGTATTCTTTCAGGCGCGGTATATCCTCGCTTATTATTTCCCACGTCACCACGGGGTCAACCGTGCCATAGCTGTGCGCGACGATGTTTCTCGTGGCTTTTATCTGCTGCCAAGGGATTGAGTTATACTCGAGTCTGAATTCCTCGGACAGCTTTCCCGCAAGCTCACCGATTTGGAGAATGCAAAGCGCAACGGCGTTGCGGTATATTTTGTCTTGCATGAATATTTCCCGCTCGTTTCCGAAGCGCTCCACGGTCTCTTCAATCTGCTCGCAGTAAGAAACCACGTGGGTGAGTATCCCAACGTCTCTGTTACCCGGCTTCATACAACAGCACCTCGTCATTTTTGATTGCGGCCAAGAAGCCTCTGTCGAGGCTGGTTGTGGTGATGAGGTCAACCGGGCAGCCGAGCGCGGCCTCAAGGTCGAGCAGCAGCCCGGCCAAAGCAACCCCTTTTATGCTGCCCTTGTCAATGCGAAGGTCGATGTCGCTGCCGTCGCTTGAGTCGCCGCGGGCATAAGAGCCGAAAAGGTACACCCGCTCCGCGCCGTATTGCTCGGCCAAGGGGCACACAATGCTTTTGATTTCCGGTATTGTGTACTTCACGGACACGCCCTCCTTTGTTGTCTTTTCTTATAGTATACTCTGAAAATGTTCGAAATGCAACACGCAACACGCGGCTTAAAAAGAGAATATACGCTTTATCTCATTTTCCGGTTGACAAACCTGTTTATTTTATTGTATAATTCGCAATTGACGGCGTTTTGCGCTGTCTGATAAATTTATCAACTGCTTCGGCCGCAAGGTCGATGTTGAGTATCAACCCGAAAGGAGTGCCAGAAAAATGTTAAGAACCTACCAGCCCAAGAAGCGCCAGCGCAAGAAAGAGCACGGCTTCCGCAAGAGAATGTCCACCGCAAACGGCCGCAAGGTCCTCGCCCGCCGCAGAGCCAAGGGCAGAGCAAAGCTCAGCTACTGATCTTCCGGCACGTGAGCAGGGATTAAAAGGGAATATTTTCAGGGCGGAGCAATCCGCCCTTTAGGTGTTTCCCGAAATGTTGAAATTCGGCAAAGGAGCGGCTCGCTTGAACGTCAGATGTACTCTAAAAAAGAACAGCGATTTCAGGCGGCTTTACTCCAAGGGCAAAAGCACGGTCAACGCATACCTGGTGATATACTGCCGCAAAAACGGCAGAGGCGTGAACCGTGTGGGCTACACCGTTTCCGTCAAGCTCGGGCACGCCGTTGTGCGCAATCGCGTGCGCCGTCGGCTGCGCGAAATTTACCGGCTCAATTCCCCCGCGCTCAAGTCCGGGTGGGACATCGTGATTGTCGCGAGATCCCGCTGCGTGGGCGCGGAATACAAAAAGCTGGAGGGCGCGTTTTCGGACGCGTGCTCCAAGCTGAAGCTCACAAAGGAGTGAGGCAACACCATGAAAAGCTTCATGCTCGCCCTCATTCGGTTTTACCGCCGGTATATTTCCCCCTCTCGCCCGCCCTGCTGCCGCTTTGTCCCCACCTGCTCGCAGTATGCGCTCGAAGCCATTGAAAAATACGGCGCCTTGAAAGGCGGCGTGTTGGCTTTCCGGCGCATAATGAGGTGTCACCCCTTCCATGGGAAGGATTATGACATCTATGACCCCGTGCCGTGAGTGCGGCGCAAGCACATACCTATTCAATTAAAAACTACACACATGAGGAAGCGATGACGCCCCGCGGCAAATCGCTTCCATGAGGAGAAACTATGTGGGCAGCAATCACCAAGCCTTTCGCATGGCTTATGGTCAAGCTCTATGAGCTGACCGGAAACTACGGCTGGTCCGTCATCCTTTTCGCATTGGTCGTCAACCTCATCCTCACCCCGTTCATGGCCAAGAGCAAAAAGGGCATGATGCGCACCTCCCGCCTCCAGCCCCAAATGCAGGAGCTTCAGCGTCGGCATGAGGGCAACCCCCAAAAGCTCAACCAAGAGATGCAGAAGCTTTACGCCGAAAACGGCGCAAGCCCCATGAGCGGATGCCTGTGGTCTCTTATCCCGTTCCCCATTCTCATCGCGCTCTACTCCGTCATCCGTCAGCCGCTGACGCGCATGATGTTCGTGGCGCAAGAGGTCGTCGACGCGATTCAGACCTATTTCGTCGACGCCGGGCTTTACACCATCCCCGCCAAGCAGGACGCCTACTTTGAAATAAAGCTGGCAAACCTCGCGCATGAGCACTGGGACGAGCTTCAGTCAGCCCTTGCCGGCAAGCTGGAGGGTCTTTTGAACGTTGACTTCAGCTTTCTCGGCCTCAACCTCGGCAGCCAGCCCGAATGGAACTTCATGTTCCACACCGATTGGTCCGACGTGTCCGTGTGGCTGCCGGCCTTGGGTCTGTTCCTCATCCCGCTCATCTCCGCCGCCCTGTCCTGGGCGTCGATGAAGATTTCCTCCGCCTCTCAGCCGCAGGCCGACGCAAACGCCGCCGCCTCGATGAAGAGCATGAACATCATGATGCCCCTGATGAGCGTGTGGATTTGCTTTGTCATGCCCGCCGCCATGGGCGTTTACTGGATCGCCAACAGCGTTTTCGGCATGATCCGCGACTTCATTCTCACCAAGGTTTACACCAAGAAGCTCGACAAAGAGGACGCCGAGCGCATCGCCGCCAGAACCGAGCGCGAAAAAGAGCTTGAGGCCAAGCGCCTTGAGACCGAGCGCCTGCGCGCCGAGGGCAAAACCGAGAAGAACGTCAACACCAGCAAGAAAAAAATGCAGGCCTTTGAAAAGCAAAAGAGCGACGAGCGCAAGGCCGCGCTTGACCGCGCCGAGCGCGCGGCACGCCGCGAGCGCCTCGGCATAAAGGACAATGAAATCCCCGCCTCGCAGGTCGGCAACCGCCGCTATGCCCGTGGCCGCGCCTACGTCCCCGATCGCTTCACCAACCCCGAAGCCGCCGAAGAGGCCACCATCCTCGCCGCCGCCGAGTCCGAGCTCGCCCCCTCCATCGACGAAAGCATTCCCGACGATGTCATCATCGCCGCGGAAGACGCCGTTGAGGTCGCGCTCGACACCGCTTCCGACGAGGCCGTTGAGGTCGAGGCCGAAGCCGAGACCGAGACCGAGACCGAGGCAGAGGTCGAGGCCGCTGAGGCCGAGGCCGACAAGGCAGACGAAGAATAACTAGGAGAAAACGACACTATGATAAAAACTTTGGAAAAGTCCGGCCGCACCGAGGACGATGCAATTGCCGCGGCTCTCAAAGAGCTTGGGCTTGACCGCGACGACGTGTCCGTTGAGATCGTCGCGCGCGCAAAATCCGGCTTTCTGGGCATCGGTGCTTCTCCCGCCGTGGTGCGCGTGAGCTATGAAGCGCCCGACGAAGCGCCCGCCGCCCCCGCCGCGAGCGCAAAATCCGCCGCCCCCGCGGCCGCGCCGTCCGCTGTTGTGGACGAGAACGCGGATTACGCCGCCATTCGCGCGTTTTTGACGGGTCTGCTTGACCGCATGGGCGTCAAGGCGGACATCGCCATTTCCCCGCGCGACAACGGCGGCATCAACGTTGAGCTTTCCGGCAGCAGCATGGGCGCAATCATCGGCCGCCGGGGCGAGACGCTTGACGCCATTCAGCACCTGACCAATTACGTCGTCAATCGCGGCAGCGACACGCATCTGCACATCAGCGTCGACGCCGAGAATTACCGCGCAAAGCGCGAGGAATCCCTCACCCGCCTTGCCGAGAAGATGGCGGAAAAGGCCATCAAGTATAAGCGCAGCATGGCGCTTGAGCCGATGAACTCTTATGAGCGCCACGTCATTCACACCGCGCTTCAAAACTATGAGGGCGTCACCACAGGCTCGACCGGCGTTGAGCCGAACCGCCGCGTGGTCGTGTCCTACGTCCGGGGCGATGACAACCGCTCCTCCCGCTATGACCGCCGCCGCGACAGTCGCGACAGCGCTCCCCGTTCCGCCGAGCGCGCTTCCGCCCCCGCCAGCGCCCCCGCCGCCGCACCCACGGCGAGCAGCGAGAACCGCTCCAACAAGCCCCAAAGCCGCGAGTGGGCATAAGCTCACCCTTCAATTCTGATCAAAATCTTTATGTGCCACGCACATCGGAGGACTTATCATGATTTTTGAAAACGTAAGAGACGCTCTTGCCCAGCAGTTTGAGGCCGACCCCGACTCCATCACCATGGACACCAGCCTCATTGACGACCTCGGCGCGGACTCGCTCGACGTGGTCGAGCTCATCATGAGCCTTGAAGACGCCTTCGGCATCAGCATAAACGACGAGGACGCCGCACAGCTCACCACCGTGCGCAAGATCGTCGATTATCTCGAAAAGCTCAAGTAATCCCGGTACAGTATAACCCCGGAGGAGAGGACACGCGTGTCCTCTCCTCCTCAATACACTTTATCCGCATTATCCGCATTTTCCCGCTTTTTCCCGCTTTTTTGCACGTTATCAACCCATTGTCGGCGCGCTCATCCCGCGCCGACTGAGATTCCCCGGAAAGGATGTGAACGCAATTAGTATGATAAAAAAGCTTGCTTCAAGCCTGCGTGAGTACAAAAAGCCGACCGTGGCAACCTTTTTGCTGATGATACTTGAGGTTTTCATCGAGGTTTTGATTCCGTTCATCACAGCAGAGCTTGTTAACATGATAAAAGCCGGTGCAGAGCTGACCACGGTTGTGCGCATCGGGCTTGTGCTCGTGGGCATGAGCCTTGTCTCGCTCGCCTGCGGCTCACTGGGCGGGTTCACCTGCGCCAAGGCCTCCGCCGGCTTTGCCAAAAACCTCCGCCACGACATTTTTGCGCGCATACAGGGCTTCTCGTTTGAAAACATTGACCGGTTTTCCACAGCGAGCCTCGTCACGCGCCTAACCACCGACATTCAAAACGTCCAAATGGCGTTCATGATGCTCATTCGCACGGCCATACGCTCGCCGCTGATGTTCATTTTCTCCATCGTGATGGCGTTCATCATGGGCGGCGCACTCGCCACGACCTTCGTCGTGGTCATTCCCGTGCTGGTCGTGGGCATGATAATCATCGCGAGAAAGGCGCTGCCCGCGTTCCGCGCGGTGTTCAAGCGCTATGACAAGCTCAACGAATCCATTGAGGAAAACGTGCGCGCAATGCGCGTGGTCAAGGGCTTTTCGCGCGAGGATTATGAAAAAGAAAAGTTCGGCCGCGCCTCCGGCAGCATCGCCAAGGACTTCACCTATGCCGAGCGCATAGTCGCGCTCAACGGCCCGCTGATGCAGCTTTGTGTTTACTTCAACATGATTTTCATCCTCACCGTCGGCTCGCGCATCATCGTCACCAGCGGCGGCAGCACCATCGACGTCGGTCAAATCTCCGCCATGCTGACCTACGGCATTCAGATTCTCATGAGCCTGATGATGATTTCGATGATTTACGTCATGCTCACCATGTCCGCCGAGTCCGCGGCGCGTATCTGCGAGGTTTTGAACGAGGAAAGCACCCTCACCGACCCCGAAAACCCAATTTTCGACATTCCCGACGGCTCTGTCGACTTTGACGACGTCTCGTTCAAATACTCCCTCAAGGCCGAAAAATACGCCCTTTCGGACGTCAATCTCCATATCCCCTCCGGCGCGACCGTCGGCATCATCGGCGGCACGGGCTCGGCCAAGACCACGCTCATTCAGCTCATCTCGCGTCTGTACGACGTCACCGAGGGCAGCGTGAAGGTCGGCGGGCACGACGTGCGCGAATATGACCTTGACGCGCTGCGCTCGGCCGTGGCCGTGGTGCTGCAAAAGAACACGCTCTTTTCCGGCACGATAAAGGAAAACCTCCGCTGGGGCAACCCCAACGCCACGGACGACGAGCTTATAGCGGCCTGCAAGCTCGCGCAGGCGGATGACTTCGTCCGCTCCTTCCCCGATGGGTACGACAGCCACATCGAGCAGGGCGGCACAAACGTGTCCGGCGGGCAGAAGCAGCGCCTTTGCATCGCCCGCGCGCTGTTGAAAAACCCCAAGATTCTCATTCTCGACGACTCCACCAGCGCCGTCGACACGCACACCGACGCGCTCATTCGTCAGGGCTTCAAGTCCTTCATCCCCAGCACCACCAAGATTATCATCGCCCAGCGCATCGCCTCGGTTGAGGATGCGGACATGATAGTCGTCATGGACAACGGCCGCATTGTCGACATCGGGCGGCACGATGAGCTTGTCACCCGCAGCGAGATTTACCGCGAGGTGTACGAGCAGCAGACGAACGGAGGTGACGGCGATGAATAAGAAACTGCCCAAAACCGACTTCAAGGCGCTCGGACGCACGGTGAAAAAGTTCTTCGGCTATTACCCCGTGCTCGCGCCGCTGACCGTGGTGTGCATTCTCTTCTCCTCCATCGTCAGCTCCATTCCGTCCCTTTTCATTCAGAATGTCCTCACCGTGGTGGAAAAATGGGTCACCACGGGCGACTGGGCGTCTGCCAAGGCGGAGATTTTGCCGTACATCACGCTTTTGGCGTCGCTGTATGTTGTGTCCATCATTCTCCTCGTCGTTTACAGACAGCTCATGGCCATCATGACTCAGGGCTTTCTCGACAAGCTCCGCCGCGAGACCTTCGACGGCATGCAGGATCTGCCCATCAAGTATTTTGACACGCACAAGCACGGCGATATCATGAGCTTTTACACCAATGATATCGACACCCTCCGCCAGCTTGTCAGCGAGGTTCTCCCCTCGCTTATCCAGTCGGGCGCAATAGTGCTGACCGTGTTTTCGATAATGCTGTACTTCTCCGTTTGGCTCACGCTGGTGCTGCTTTTCGGCGTTGCGGCGATGGTATTCGTGGCCAAGCGCATCGGCGGCGGCTCGGCGCGCTTCTTCCTCGCCAACCAAACCGCCGTGGCCAAGGCCGAGGGCTTTGTGCAGGAGATGATGAACGGCCAAAAGGTCATCAAGGTCTTCTGCCACGAAAATCAGAGCATTGAGGACTTCGACACGATCAACGAAGAGCTTTATGAGGCCGGGTTCAAGGCGCATGCTTACGCCAACTCCCTCGGCCCCATCATCGGCAACATCGGCAACGTGCTGTACGTCATCATCGCGCTTGTGGGCGGTGTGCTGATGCTGCTCGATGTGCCCAATCTCAGCCTTTCCGGTCTCGCGCTGAATGTGACTGTGCTTGTGCCGTTTTTGAACATGACCAAGCAGTTCGCCGGCAACGTCAACCAGCTCTCCCAGCAGATAAACGCCGTGGTCATGGCCGCCGCGGGCGCTCAGCGTCTCTTCTCCCTCATCGACCAGCCCGCCGAGGCCGACGACGGCTATGTCACCCTCGTCAACGCAGAAATCGCCCCCGACGGCACGATAACCGAGACCGACAAGCGCACAGGCCGCTGGGCGTGGCGCCACCCGCACGGCGACGGCACACTCACCTACACCGAGCTGCGCGGCGACGTGCGCATGGTCGAGGTCGACTTTGCCTATGAAGAGGGCAAGGACGTGCTGCACGACGTGTCCGTTTATGCCGAGCCCGGCCAAAAGGTCGCCTTCGTGGGCGCAACGGGCGCGGGCAAAACCACGATAACCAACCTCATTAACCGCTTTTATGACATTGCCGACGGCAAAATCCGCTACGACGGCATCAACATCAACAAGATTAAAAAGTCCGACCTGCGCCGCTCACTCGGCATCGTGCTGCAGGACACCAATCTTTTCACCGGCTCTGTCATGGAAAACATCCGCTATGGCCGCCTCGACGCCACGGATGACGACTGCATCGCCGCGGCCAAGCTCTCCGGCGCGGATGACTTCATCCGCCGCCTGCCGCAGGGCTATGACACGCCCCTTTCCGGCAACGGCGCCAACCTTTCTCAGGGTCAGCGCCAGCTCATCGCCATCGCCCGCGCCGCCGTGGCCGACCCGCCCGTCATGATAATGGACGAGGCCACCAGCTCCATCGACACGCGCACCGAGGCCATCGTCCAGCGCGGCATGGACAAGCTCATGGAGGGGCGCACTGTGTTCGTCATCGCGCACCGCCTTTCCACCGTCATGGACTCCGACGTCATCATGGTGCTCGACCACGGCCGCATCATCGAGCGCGGCAACCATGAAAAGCTCATCGCCGAAAAGGGCGTGTATTACCGCCTCTACACCGGCGCGTTCGAGCTTGAATAAGGCCATATCAAAATCAGCCCACCGCTTCGCGGTGGGCTGATTTGCGCGCTTATTCCTTTTCTTCCAGTGCGTCAAGCCGCTTTTTCAGCGCGGCTATCTCCTCGGCCATCGGGTCGCGCACGCTGACCTGGT
>CAZUSM010000031.1:0-13872 GCA_964623675.1 uncultured Oscillospiraceae bacterium | reverse complement strand
TGCATGTTAACACTTCCGTAACCGCATTTTTAAGCCTCGTTTCAGCCCGGCTTACTAATATTACCCTGCAAATATCCTATACGGAGGGCTAACATGATAAAGGTTGAACATCTGACAAAGCGGTATGGCGAAGTGCTGGCCGTGGACGATGTGTCGTTTGAGATTGCCGACGGGCATATTTACGGCTTTCTCGGCCCGAACGGCGCGGGCAAGTCCACGACGATGAACATCATGGCCGGGTGCCTGTCGCCGACGGCGGGGCGCGTGAGCGTGGACGGGTTTGACATCTTGCAGCAGCCCATGGACGCCAAGCGCCGCATCGGCTATCTGCCGGAGCAGCCGCCGCTTTACATGAGCGAGACGCCGCTGGAATACCTCAGCTTCGTGGGCGAGGCCAAGGGACTGCGCGGTGACGCGCTGAAAACGCAAATCGCGGACGCGATTGAGCGCACCGGGCTTGAAAACGTCAAGTGTCAGCTCATCGGCACGCTTTCAAAGGGCTATAAGCAGCGCGTGGGCATTGCGCAGGCGATTTTGGGCAGCCCCGGCACGATAATCCTCGACGAGCCGACCGTCGGCCTCGACCCGATACAGATAATCGAGATACGCGCTCTCATAAAAGACCTCGGCAAAACCCACTCGGTCATATTTTCCTCGCACATTCTCTCCGAGGTGCAGGCGATATGCGAAAGCGTGATAATCATATCCCACGGCCGCCTCGTGGCCGAGATGGACGCGGGCAAGGAAAACCTCGAAGAAATGTTCGTGGAGCTTGCGCGCGGCGAGCTGACGGGAGAAAGCGAGGTGGGTAAGGCATGAGAGCGATATTCAAGCACGAGCTTCGCGGGTATCTCCACGCGTGGAGCACGTACCTTTTCTGCGCGTTTTTGCTGCTGTTCGTGGGCGTGGGCGCGATGCTTTATAACATCGAATCCGCAGTGGCGAACTTTGAATACGTTTTGCAGCTTGTCTCCATCGGGCTGACGGTGATCATCCCGGTGCTGACCATGCGCTCAATCGCCGAGGAAAAGCGGCAGAAAACGGATCAGCTGCTTTACTCCCTGCCCCTGACCACGTGGCAGATCGTCGCGGGGAAATACGCGGCGATGCTGGCGGTGTACTTCGCGCCGCTGGCCGTCACGGCGCTTTACCCCCTCATTTTTGCGCAGTACGGCGAGGTGTACCTGCTGACGGCTTACGGCTCGCTTTTCGCGTTTTTTATGATGGGCGCGGCGCTCATCGCGGCGGGGATGTTTGTCTCCTCCCTCACGGACTCTCAGGGCTTTGCCGCGGGCATTTCAATCGCGCTGTTCTTATTTAATTATTACAGCGTCACCCTCGCGGAGAACATCTCCGCCTCGGCGTTCGGCGCGGCGCTGGGCGTGGGGATACTCGCGCTGGTGCTGGGCGCGGTGGTGTACAAGCTGACACGGAGCATGACAATCGGCTACGGCGTGGGGATGCTCATTCTCGTGGCGGCGATTGTGACGATGTTTGTCGACGCCTCGGCGCTGACGCGGCTTTTGCCGGAGACGATGGCGGCGCTGTCGCTGTTCGGGCGGTTTGACGCGTTCGTCAACGGCGTGTTCGACCTGGGGTCGGTGGTGTTTTACATGTCGGTGGCGGCGTTTTTCCTCGTGCTGACGGTGCAGTCGCTTGAAAAGAGGAGGTACAACTGATGAAAATTAAAGAATTCTTCGCCTCGCTTGCCGACGCCGGGCACGAAAACCGCATTGCCGCCAAGGGCGGGGCGTACTCCGTGGCGCTCACGGCGCTGGTGCTGGCGATACTGGTGGCGCTCAACGCGCTTGTCGCCGCCCTGCCGTCGAGCCTGACGAAGCTCGACATCAGCGCGAGCAAGCTCTATTCCGTCACCGGCAGCACCAAGTCCGTCGTCAATGCGCTCAAGGACGATGTGACGATATACTGGCTGGTGCAGTCGGGTGAGGAGGACGCGATAATCGAGAATCTCTTGGACAAATACGAAAGCCTGTCCTCGCACATCACGGTGGAAAAGAAAAACCCGGATGTTTACCCCACCTTTGCGGCAGCTTACACGGATTCGACCGTGAACAACAACTCCCTCGTCGTCGAGTGCGGGGAAAAGTATCGGTATATTGACTATTCGGACATTTATGTGTCGGATTTGGACTTGTCGACGTACTCGGCTGTGTATTCCTTTGACGGCGAGGGCGCGATAACCTCGGCGATTGACTATGTCGTGGCGGACGAGCTGCCGAGGGTATATTACCTCACCGGGCACGGCGAGGCGGAGCTGACCGAGGCGTTCACCGCGCAGCTTGAGCGCGAGAACATGGAGACGGAGGAGCTGTCGCTGTTGAAAAACGACGCCGTGCCCGCAGACGCGGCGTGTGTGTTCATTCACGCCCCGGCCGGCGACATTTCCGCCGAGGAGAAGCGGCTTTTGGCCGATTACGTCGAAAACGGCGGCAAGCTGATGATAATGGCGGGCGTCGGCGAGAGCGGGACGCTTGAAAACCTCGCCTCGCTCATCGGCGATTACGGCGTGGAGACCGCAGACGGCATCGTCGTCGAGCCGGAGCGCGAGCACTATGCGTTTTCCTCGCCCCTGGTGCTGCTGCCGACGGTGGCGGAGAGCGACTTGACGCAGGCGATAATCGACGGGAAGTATAACATCACCGTGCCCGTGGCGCAGGGGCTGCGCGTGACAAACGACGCGGGCGAGGTGACGGCGCTGCTTGAAACCTCCGACGCGGCGTTTTGTAAGCGCGACGGCTACGCCATGACGGACTATGAAAAATCCGACGGCGATACTGACGGGCCGTTTGCCCTCGCGGTGGACATAAAGGCGGGGGAGAATGAGGGCGAGATAATATATTTCGCGTCGTCGTACATGCTCGACACGCTTTATAACGCCTATTCGTCGGGGGCGAACCTCGACTTGACGATGAGCGCGCTGGCCGCGCTCGCCGGGGAGAGCGAGGGCGTGAGCATACGCACGAAGTCGCTGAGCTATGACTATCTCACCATAAGCGATTCGGCGGCGTCGACGCTCAAAACGCTGATGATCGGCATTATCCCGGCGGCGACGGTAATTCTCGGCGCGGCGGTGATACTGGAAAGGAGGAAGCGGAGAAATGAACAAGGCTAAGCGGCTTTGCGCGCTTTTGGGCGTGCTGATTGTGCTGTGTGCGGCGGCGTTTATCGTCAGCCGGCACGAGGACAAAAAAGAGGAGATACGCGCAAGCGGCGAGACCGTTTTCGCCCTCGCCCCCGGCGACGTGACCGCCATCGAGTGGGAGCGCGACGGCGCGACCCTCGCCTTTTCCAAGGGCGAGGACGGCGCGTGGCAGTATGACGCGGACGCGGACTTCCCCGTGGACGCGGACAAGATAAACGAGCGCTTGGCGCTTTTCGAGGCGTTCAAGGCCGCGTTCACCATTGAAAACGCGGATGACGTTGCGCAGTATGGGCTGGATTCGCCGGAGTGCACCGTGCGCCTGAGCACGCCGGAGGGCGTCATCAAGGTGACGCTGGGCGATTACAGCGCGATGGACGCCGAGCGATATGTCTCCTTCGGCGGGGACACGGTGTATCTCGCCGCGTCAGACCCCCTTGACATGTTCCCCTCGGAGCTTGCCAAGATGATCAAAAACGACGCCACGCCCGACACCGACACGGCGGACACGCTCACCTTCACCGGCGCGGACAGCTATGAAATACGCCGCGACGAAAACGGCGCGAGCCTGTGCGCCGACGATGTTTACTTCGTCGGCGATGAGCCGCTGGACAGCGAGCGGGTGGAAAAATACCTGCGCGTGCTCTCCTCGCTCACGCTGGGCGATTACGCCACGTATAAGCTCAATGATGGCGATTTGGGCTTTTACGGCCTCGATGACCCGGCGCTGACGGTGGAGCTTGATTACACGGACGATGACGGTGCGGCGCGAGGCTTCACCCTCGCCGTCGGGCAAAACGCGAGCGAGCTGGAGATTGCCGAAAAAAACGGCGAGGACGCAAGCGAGGTTCAGGCCTATGCGCGCATCGGCACGTCGCGCATAGTCTATGAGCTGAACGCGACGGATTTCGCGGCCGTGTGCGCCGCCGCGCGGGACGATTTGCGCCACAAGGAGCTGTTCACCGGCGATTTCGACGCCGTGACGGCGATGGAGTTTGACATCGACGGCGAGCAGTACACGCTTGAATACACCGAGGACGAAAACGCGGAGAGCGGGCTGCTTTCCGAGCCCGAAAAGGCGTGGCGCTACATGGGTGAGGCGCTGAATGAAAACGCCGTGAACGGCATTGAGGACGCGCTCGCCGCGCTCACCGCCGACTCGTTCACCGCCGAGGCCGCCACGGGCAAGGAAGAACTGCGCGTCACCCTCCGCCTCGATAATGCCCCGCAGGAGAGCCTCGGCATCGCGCTTTACCGCCATGACGGCGAGGTCTGCCTTGCCGAGGTGGACGGCGAGAGCACCGCGTACATCACGCGCGCGCAGATGAGCAAGCTGAAAGAGGCGGTTTACGCCGCTGTACTCGGCATAAATTAACAAATTTATAATAAATTTTTCATTTAGATTTCAAGTTTGGGGTGTATAGTACAAGCATCGACAGGCAAGCCAACAAAGGGCTTGCGGTTGACGCAATACATGTATATTAAAACGGTTACTGCCCACCGTGGAGATGAAACCGAAGCGGCAGACCAGACAAACCGTCGACGCGGGGTCGTCCCCCGCGCCGATGTATGAATAAAAAACGGCTCAATGGCTGCAAAGATGAAATGCAGCAGAGCCGTTTCTCTTTTAGGGGAGCGCCGAACGAACCGGCTGCGGCACTCGGCGGGTCTTTTGCCGGTTCATTAGGTGCTCCCCTTTGGGTATTCTATATTACACGGGATTATACCGGGGTGAAAATCGAGTCGTCGTTTTCTATCCAGTCGCTGACCATCACGGTGCGGTACTCCGTGGGCGTGACGCGCACGACCACGCGCTCAATCCCCGCGTTTATGATCTGCCTTTTGCACATCGAGCAGCTTGACGCCTCGGACAAAAGCTCATTCGTGCGCGCGTCGCGCCCGACGAGGTAGAGCGTCGCGCCAATCATGTCGCGGCGAGAGGCGGAGATGATGGCGTTTGCCTCGGCGTGGACACTGCGGCAAAGCTCATATCTTTCGCCCGACGGAATGTGCAGCGTTTCGCGCGTGCACCCGCCGAGGTCACTGCAATTGCGGCGGCCGCGCGGCGCGCCGTTATACCCGGTGGAGATGATTTCGTCGCTCCTCACGATTATCGCCCCGTATTTGCGCCTAAGGCAGGTTGAGCGCTCCAAAACGGCGTCGGCAATGTCGAGATAATAATTCTGCTTGCTGGTGCGCGTGTCCATGGCGTGACCCTCCCGAATCTTTTTTCTAAATTATATCCCACGCCGCGCGCGATGGCAAGATTTTTTGTATATTTGCTTTATTTTGCTTAATGTGTGGATTTTTTTGTGCGGATATGCTACAATGGCGAGTATGAACAAGAGAAACTATCAAAAAGAGCTTGACAGGATAATCCAAAAGCGCGGCAAAAAGCGGCCACGTGTGCTGCTGCATAGCTGCTGCGGGCCGTGTTCAAGCTCGGTGCTGGAATATTTGACGCAGTATTTCGACGTGACGCTGCTGTGGTACAACCCCAACCTTTTCCCGCATGAGGAGTTTGACCGCCGTTTTCGCGCGCAGACGAAGATAATAGAAAAAATGGGGCTGGCCGACCGCGTGAGCATACTGGCAGAGCCGTGGAAAAGCGAGGATTATTACGCGCGCATAAAGGGGCTTGAAAACGAGCCGGAGGGCGGCAAGCGCTGTGAGGTATGCTTCCGATTGCGCCTGATGGAGTGCGCGCGGCTTTGCAAGCACTATGGGTTTGATTATTTCTGCTCGACGCTGACCGTGTCGCGCCACAAGGACGCGGAGCTTATAAACACCCTCGGCGAGGAGCTGGGGCGCGCGATGGGCGTGTCGTGGCTGCCGAGCGACTTCAAAAAGCGCGACGGCGAAAACCGCTCGGTCGAGCTGAGCGAAAAGCACGGGATTTACAGACAGCTTTATTGCGGGTGCGAGTTCTCGCTGAGGCGGCGCGAGGCCGTCGCGGCGGAGCTTGCCGACGCCGCGCAGGCCGACGATGCGGGCGGGAAAGATGAGGCCGACGAATGAAAACCAACACGCGCACTCTCACCGCCGCCGCCGTAATCGGCGCGGCCTACTCCGTGCTGACGCTCGCCCTCGCGCCGATAAGCTATGGCGCGGTGCAGCTGCGCATATCGGAGGCGCTGTGCATAATGCCGTATTTCATCCCCGGCACGGCGTGGGGGCTTGCGGCGGGCTGCTGCATCGCAAACCTTTTGACAGGCAACATCTTTGACATCGTGTTCGGCTCGCTTGCCACGCTCGCGGCGGGGCTGTGCACGGCCTCCGCCGGGAAAAGGACGCGCACGCGCGCCACGGCGGCGCTGGGCTGCGCCATGCCGGTTTTCTTCAACGCGCTCATCGTCGGCGCGGTGATAACCGAGGCTTATAACGGCGTGAGCATGCTTGCCCACCCCGGTGTGTTCGCGCTCAACGCCGCGCAGGTGGGGCTGGGCGAGGCCGCCGTGATGGGGCTGCTCGGCTATCCCTTGGCGAGAATGTTGCCGAAAAAGGCGTTTTTCAACGAATTTGCGGACAAATGCAACGGCAAATAGGCCGATAATATAACGAGATTTAATATACGAAAGGACAACGAAATGAAAGTCAGAAAAGCCATTATCCCCGCGGCGGGCTTGGGCACGCGACTGCTGCCGAACACCAAGAGCATCCCCAAGGAAATGCTGCCCCTGGTGGACAAGCCCGTCATCCAGTACATCGTGGAAGAGGCCGTTTCCGCCGGTGTTGAGGAGATTCTCATCATCACCAACCGCGGCAAAAGCCCCATCGAGGACTATTTCGACTACGCCCCCGACCTTGAAGACCGCCTCATGCGCGACGGCAAGGAAAAGGACGCGCGCATAGTCCGCTCCGTGGCGGACATGGCGGACATCTTCTTCCTCCGTCAGAAAGAGACCAAGGGCTTGGGTCACGCCGTGTGGCGCGCGAAGACCTTCGTGGGCGATGAGCCGTTTGCCATCCTGCTCGGCGACGACATCATGCTCAGCGAAAAGCCGGTTTTGAAGCAGCTTGTCGAGGCCGCCGAGAGCAACAACTGCTCCGCCATCGCCGTGCGCGAGCAGCCGGATTCGCAAATCACCAAGTATTCCTCCGTCAAGCTCGAAGAGACGCTGGGCGAGCGGGTTTACCGCATCAGCGACATGAACGAAAAGCCCACGCTGGAAGAAAAGCTGTCGAACTTCGCCATCATGGGGCGCTATGTCCTCACCCCGGCCATTTTCGACATTCTCGAACACACCGCGCCCGGCCGCAACAACGAGATTCAACTCACCGACGGCATGCGCGAGCTGTGCCACAGGGAAAAGATGTGCGCCGTGGACTTCGAGGGCCGCCGCTACGACACCGGCAACCTCAAAGGCTATCTCGAATCCACCATCGACTTCGCGCTGAAAAACGACGAGGCCGGCGAGTGGCTCAGGCAGTTCATCATCGACAAGGCCGAAATGCTCAAATAAGCATTGACAAATAATAAACCGTGGTTTATTATAATCAGCGATAAATTGAATAAGGGGCGCTGGGTCACTTCCCGGCTGAGATGGGGCGAAATGACGCCCCGGTACCCTCATACCTGATCCGGATAATGCCGGCGTAGGAAACAGCGATTACGTCCGATATGCGCAGGGTCAAGGCTTTTGACCCTGCGCTTTTTGCGCAGCCGGGAGGGGTCAGACGCCGAGGCGGCGCACACGCGGGCACTCGCGGCTTCCGAAAGTATTCAACTTTCTTGGAGGTAAACAAACAATGAAAAACTCATCTCATCTCAAGCTCCGCGCACTCTGCGAGGGCGCGGTCATCGTGGCCTTGGCGCAGGTGCTGGGGTACATCAAGCTTTTCTCCCTGCCGCAGGGCGGGTCGATAACGGTGAACATGCTGCCCGTGTTCGTCTACTGCGCGCGCTGGGGCTTCGCACCGGGCATGCTGGCGAGCTTCGCCCTCGGCCTGCTTCAGCTTTTGCTCGACGGCGCTTATGCCTGGGGCTGGCAGTCCTTTGTCGGGGACTATCTGCTGGCCTACGGCCTGCTGGGGCTGGCGGGGCTGTTCTATAAAAGCCGGAACGGCTTTTTCGTCGGCAGCGTGGTGGGCGCGACGGCGCGCTTCGCGGCGCATTATCTCACCGGCGTGCTCGTTTGGGGCGAATACATGCCGGAGAGCTTTTTCGGCATGACGATGACCACCCCGTGGCTTTACTCCGCGCTATATAACGGCAGCTACATCGTGCTTGACCTTGTGCTGTGCCTGGCGCTGGGTGCGCTTTTGTGGAAGCCGCTGGGCAAATACATACGCGGCGAGGATATCCCGCGCGGATAAATAAATATAAACGAACGGAAGGCGCGGGACAGTCCCGCGCCTTCGGCGTTTTGGCGTATATTACAGCTTATTTGAATTTGAGCTTGGGCTTGTAGAACTCGAAAATCACGGCGTCGCGGCCTTTTTCGTTGCGCGGCTCGTGCGACGTCCAGCCCACGCGCATCGCGCCCAAAAATTCGCTCAGGCGCACGGTCACCGGGCGAAAACCGATTTTGTACGCAATGAACTGAGGCCGGGCGATGAAGTTGAACAGCGTGTGCGACAGCGCGAACACGACCGGGCGCGACATGGTGGAGGGGTATTCGCGCATGGGCGCGGCGAGCTGGCCGCGCAAAAGGTCGCTTGCGTGCACCCTGAACCAGCCGACTATCATCGGGTTGAAGCTCTCGATGCAGATGTCGCCGTCATACGAGGAGATGATGTCGTAGGTCTTGCGGCAAAGCTCGCGATTGCGCTTGCCGTCTTTCAGCTCGCAGACGATGGCGCTGCGCCCGCGCACCGTGGACAGCACCTCGGTGAAAAGCGGGATGGTCTCCTCCGTGCCGCAAAGGCGCAAGGCCTTAAGCTCGGCGAGCGTGAGCTCGTCGACGCGGGCGTGGACGGAGCAGACGCGGCCGAGCGTGTCATCGTGGAACACCACCACCTCGCCGTCCTTTGAAAGCTGGACGTCAAGCTCGATGGCGTACCCGGCCTCGGCGGCGGCGCGGAATGCCGAAAGCGAGTTCTCCGGCACGGATTTGTCGCGGCTGTGCAGGCCGCGGTGGGCGATGTTTTTGCCCATGAACGGCGCGCGCTGGCGCTTGCCGGACGCGCCCGGCGCGATGACGAACAGCGCCGCCGTGCCGATGGCCGCCCCGGTCAGCGCGCCATGCAGCGCCGCCGTGGCCATGCGCTTGGAATTTTCAAACATAGCTTGTCCTCCTTGTCCCATATTCTTTTCTATTATTTCTCTTTGCCCCCATTTTACCACGCCCCGCCCCGCCGCGTCAATTTTGTTGGGACAAAAATCGCAAATTATAATAGAGTGGGAAACGGCGCGCGGAATGCTCCGCGCGCCGTGATATCATGCGTATAGATTGAATCAATCGCTGTCGCCGAGGGCTTCGAGGCCGGTGGTGTTGGCGACCTTGTCGGCCTTGATGTTCTTGACGAGAAGTGTGAACACCGCGAACGAGCACAGCAGCATGACAGACGCGTACATCGGCAGGGCGCGCCACACGCCGGTCATGTCGAACACAAGGCCGAGGAAGATGGGCGTGAGGGTCTGCGCGGACATGCTGGCGGTGTAATAATACCCGGTGAACTTGCCGATTTTCTTCGACGAGCACAGCTCCACCACCATGGGGAAGGAGCAGTTATGCACCAAGGACATGCCGAACCCGCGCACAACGCCCACCGCGTACATCAGCGGCGGGAACGCGAATTCGCCGTGTGCGCCTGTGACCGCGCCCGTCGGGCGGACAAAGCACATCATGAAAAGCCCCACGAACGCGCATGCAAGACCCGTGCAAATCGTCCACTTGCGGCCGATTTTGTCCGCAATGCCGCCGGCGATGGCAAAGCCGATCACCGACGCCACGCCGCCCACGATGGTCAGCACCATGGTGGCGCTGGAGGCGGAGTTGAGGTAATAAATGACGTAGTTGCCGATATACGTGCCCATGGCGTTGTCGGCCATGAACCACAAGAATTCCGCGCCGAGAATCGCAAGGAGCATGTTGCGGTTTTCGCGCGACATGGGCTTGTCGTCATCAATCGGGGTGGCGACGGCGGCGAGGCGCTCGCCGGCCTCCATCTCCTCGCGCATTTCCTCGGCGAGCTGATTCTCTTTCACCGTGGCGTAGAGCACCAGCGCGGAGATGACCATGAGGACGGAGGCGACGATGAACGGAATCTCGATTATCCACATGCGCCGCGCCTCGTCGGGGGCGTTTATGTAATCGGACAGCTTGAGGAATATGCCCAGCACCGTGGCGAACGCGCCGCCGAAATAGCCCATGATGTTGATGATGCCGTTGGCCTTGGCGCGCAGGGGCTTGGGCGTGATGTCCGGCATGAGGGCGACGGCGGGGTTGCGGTACATCATCATGAAAATGAGCACCACGGCCATGATGCACACCATGCCGACGATGTTGTTATAGTGGAAGAAAAGCGGAATGAACGGAAACGCCACCGCGGCCACGAACGTGCCCGTGAGGATATAGGGCATGCGCTTGCCGATGGGGGAGACGGTTTTGTCGGAGAGGTTGCCGAAGATGGGCAGGAGGATGAGCGCGGCGAGGTTGTCACAGGCCATGATGATGCCGACCAGCCACTGAACCTCCAAAATCTTCGCCGGGTCACCGGCCTTGAGCTCGGCCGAGGAGATGCCGTACATGCGCCGGGCGAAAATGTCCGTCAAAAAGGTGGGGCACCAGGAGTCGTACACCTGCCACAAAAGGGAGATGCCGAAAAATGCAAAGCCGATGAGGAATGTGCGCCTGTAGTTCAAACGCAGCTCGCCGGGGGTGGATACTTTCATGAATGTTGCTCCTTTTAATAATGTGGTTATCTGTCGCACTCCGGCATAAGCTCGTCGGAGATTATTTGCAGCATTTTGTCGAAAAGCTCAACCTCTTGCGGGGAAAAGCGCTTTGCAATGCGCTCGGTCACGGTGGATTCATACGAGGAGAGAAGCCCGATGTAATTATAAAACTTTTCCGACAGCACAAGGTGATATTCCCGCCGGTCAAGCTGGGAGTTTTGCCGCTCCAAATAGCCCTTTTTGATGAGGTTGTTGACCTTGTACGTGGCGTTGGACTGCGAAATGTTCAGAAAATCCGCAAACTGGCTGACCGTGGGTGTACCCAGCATTTTGATCACTTCCAGCGAGAACGCCTCCATCGCCGACAGCGACCCGTCCCTCTCGCGCACAAGCTCAAACACCTTGCGATAAAAATGCAGCTTGAATTTGTCATAGACCTTGCAGAAGTTTTCGTTCAACATCTTGCGCCTCCGTGATATAACTGTGCTTATTTTACTCCCCTCATGTCGATTTGTAAACTAAATATTGCGCAAATTGTCGCTTTTCCGCCGTTTTGTACAAAGTGTGAATTTTCAAAATATGTGCGGGAGAAGCTATTGACATTAAACGCCCTCGGTGGTATATTAGCACTTGAAAGAAGAGAGTGCTAACAGTCCGGAGTGAAGAGTGCTAAACCGGACAGAGCACGGCAAATGCGGGAGAGGCCATGACCGTCAGCGAGAGAAAAAAGAAAATACTTGCCGCCGTCGTGGACGAATATATCCGCACGGCAGAGCCGGTCGGCAGCAAGGTCATCGCGGAAAACGCGGGGCTGGGCTGCTCGTCGGCGACGATACGCAACGAGCTGGCCGAGCTTGTGAGCATGGGCTATCTCGAACAGCCGCACACCTCCGCCGGGCGCGTGCCCACGCCGATGGGGTACAGAATGTACGTCAACGAGCTGATGGAAAAGCAGCGCCTTTCCATGGAGGAAACCGAGGAGCTGAACCACCGACTCAACGACAAGCTGCGTGCGCTGGACGTGACGATTGACAACGTCAGCCGCCTCGCCTCGCAGTTGACCGATTACCCCGCCCTCGCCCTCACCACGCACACCGAGGTGACGATAAAGCGCTTTGATATTATATATGTCGACGCCAACACCTTTATCATCGTGGTGATGCTCTCCAACAACAGCGTTCAGAACAAGCTCGTTCACCTGCCGGTGTCCGTGACGGAGAGCATGATGAGGAAGCTGTCCGCGCTGTTCAACGCCGGTTTCACCGGCGTGACCGAGAGTCAGATAACGCCGCTGATGATAAGCTCGGCGGAGCGCGCGGCGGACGACACCATGGGCATCACCTCCGTCATCGCGGCCTTTGCCATCGAGGTTTTGTCTCAGGCGGATAAGCCCTCGGCGTTCATAAGCGGCGAAAACCGCCTGCTGAACCAGCCGGAGTTCCGCGACCCGGACAAGGCGCATGCGCTGATGAATTATCTTTCCGGCGGGGGCTACCTCCTGCCGCCGGAGGAGCAGCTTTTGGGAAGCGATGAGGTCCGTGTGCTGATAGGGCCGGAAAACGTGGCCGAGGAGCTGAAAGGCTCCAGCGTGGTGATCGCGAGCTATGACGCGGGGGACAACACCCGCGGGCTCATCGGCGTGGTCGGGCCGACGCGCATGGATTATTCCACCGTCGCCGCGAAGCTCAGCGCACTGGCCGCAGGGCTTTCAAAGCGCCTGGGCGGCGGAGAAGCGCCCCCGGAGGGCATGCACAACAAACTGATAATCAAGGGAGATGAACCCAATGAGCACAGATAAAGAAAAAAAGGCCACCGCCGCCGACGCGGAAGTGACCGAGAACACCGAGGTTGACACCGAGGTCGTGGCCGAGGAGATAAACTCCGCCGACGCGCCCACCGCCGACAAGGCCGACAAAAAGAGCGCGAAAAAGGACGCCAAGGGCGAAAAGGACAAGAAGTCCGACAAGGCCGAAAATGCCGACGCCCCGGCAGAGGACGCGGCTTACGCCGCGCTCAACGACAAGTATCTGCGCATTTGCGCCGAGTACGACAACTTCCGCCGCCGCTCGCAAAAGGAAAAGGAAGCGCTTTACGGCGATGTCAAGGCCGACACGCTGCTGAAATTCCTGCCGGTGTATGACAATCTCGTGCGCGCGCTGAGCGCCGCGACAGAGGACGAGGCTTATAAAAAGGGCGTTGAAATGATAATGACGCAGTTCAACACCACCATGGAAAAGCTCGGCGTCACGAAAATCGACAGCCTCGGCGAGAAGTTCGACCCCGCGTTCCACAACGCCGTCATGCATGTCGACGACGAGGAAAAGGGCGAGAATGAGATAGTTGAGGTTTTCCAAGAGGGCTTCAAGCTCGGCGACAAGGTCATCCGCTTCGCGATGGTCAAGGTCGCAAATTGACAACGGCTATCACCGGTTTAATCGGTTTTAGTATATAAATCAGTATATAAAAATCACATATATAGGAGGAAATTACAATGGGTAAAATCATAGGCATAGATCTCGGCACCACCAACAGCTGCGTGGCCGTCATGGAGGGCGGCGAAACCGTCGTCATCCCCAACGCCGAGGGTGCACGCACCACTCCGTCCGTCGTCGCCTTTGCCAAGACCGGCGAGCGCATGGTCGGCCAGGTCGCAAAGCGCCAGGCCATCACCAACCCCGACCGCACCATCGCCTCCATCAAGCGCGAAATGGGCTCGAACTACAAGGTCAACATAGATTCCAAGGCTTACACCCCGCAGGAAATTTCCGCGATGGTTCTGCAAAAGCTCAAGAGCGACGCCGAGGCCTACCTCGGCCAGACCGTCACCGAGGCCGTCATCACCGTCCCCGCATACTTCACCGACGCTCAGCGT
>CAZUSM010000030.1:0-13887 GCA_964623675.1 uncultured Oscillospiraceae bacterium | reverse complement strand
ATGACGGCTTTCTCAAAAGCTATGACCAAACCCTCGGCATGAAAAGCTACGGCGCTTGCGTGGATTTGTTGGTGAATTATTACTATCCGTCGGCCTTAACATCGGAATAAAACGTTCAAGCCCCCCTGTCCCGCGCAAGCGCGAGACAGGGGGCTTTCCGCACACTCCACCTATAACCCCACCCCGCAAATTTTTCTCCCGATTTTCGTGTTTTGCTCTTGTGCTTGTCGAATGCGGTGTGATATAATTATGTAAATCATTTTATGTATAATTGATTTGCTTGTAATTGATTTATATAAATATCTCGGACGGGAGTGTGTCGGCTTGGAAAATCGGGGGTTGTCGGAGCTGGTTGAGCGCGTTTTGAGCGGGGACGCGCAGGCTTATGAAGAGCTTTATTTGCAGACGAAGGATAACGTATATTTTCACGCGAAAACCGCGCTTTTGAGCGAGGAAACCGCGTGGGACATCGTGCAGAATACATACACTGCGGCGTTTCGCAGCTTGTCGCGCTTGAAAACGCCCGAAACGGCGGAGACATGGCTTTGCGCAATCGCGGGCAACCTCTGCTTTTCGCGGCTGCACAAGCAAAAATCCACCACGGAGCAAGCCCGGCGGGGCGATGACACCCTGCGCGGCAGAGTGGAGAACGGCCTCGCCGCCCTCACGGATATGCAGCGTATCGCCGTGCTCTTTCGTTATTGCGACGACATGTCCTTGGCGCAGATCGGCACGGTTCTCCGCTGCGGCGAGGGCGCGGTCGGCACTCTGCTTGCCGACGCGGAGCGGGTGCTGGGCATCTCGCGCGAAACCGCGCCGGGCGCGCCCAAGGGCGACGCCCTAACGCCCACAGACCTCAAAACCGGCCTCATGGAGATAAAGGCCGACACGCGTCTTTCTCCCGCCGTCACCCTCGGCGTCGCCGAGGCTCTTGCACAGAAATGCGGCTATAAATCCACCCTGCGCATCGTCCCCGGCGTGTCGCCGCAAGGCGGCGAACGCCTTAACCGCCCGCCGAGGACGGACTCGCCGACGGATGATGAGCCTGTTGCCGTCGCCACAGGGCGCAGCAACGATGCCCCCCGCCACGGCGTTGACCGCGCGCGCCGAAATGCGCGAAAAAGCGCAATGGCGTTGGCCTCCGGGCTTGTGGTGGTGGGGCTTGTGGTCGGCGCGTTCTCCGTGCGCGCGATAATCGACGCGCGTAGCGCCGACGATCTCACGCCCGATAATCTCGACGCGCTTTTTGACGAAGACGCACAGCCCGCTGTCCACAGTGCCGCCGAGCCGGACGGCGACGCGGCCGCACCCGCCGAAGCGCTGACCGTCGAGGCCGCGCAGGCGTATATCGGCATAATCTCGGACTACACGGGGCGCTTCGGCGTCTGCGCTTCGCCCGACACGGGCGCGGGGCTTGCCTATGCCGAAATTATCGACTTCGACGGCGACGGGCGGCAGGAGCTGTATTTATATTACATCGACAACGCCTTTTCCCCCGAAAACGAGATTTACCGCCTCGACGCGGCGGGGGAGGAGCAGTGGTGCTTGCACGAGCAGCTTTGGAGCTTTGACGGCGCGCTCACGCTGATTTATGAGCAAGAGCATTGCGGCCTTGCCCCGGTCGACAGCGCCGAGGGCGCGTCCCGCTGGCTCTGCACCGGCGCGGACGGGCGCACTCGCTTCTTCGCGTGGTACAGCTACACCGACGAAAACGGCTATATCAACCACAGCTCCACGGTTTACGAGCTGCGCGACGGCGCACTGACCGCCGTGAAGGAGACCACCGCCATGTTCGTCGTCGCCAACGCCGCCAACCAGCGCCGTGACGGCTACCTAATTGAGGAGTATTACGGCACTGACAACGCGCATTTTGACGATATCGGCTACTTTGTCGAGGGCGCAATCACCACCGCCGACGGCCGCACCTCGTTTAATTACGAGCAGTGTCAGGCCTTGCTCGACATCGGCACGGCGGACGTCGTCCCCATCAGCCCGGACAATTCCGGCACACCCATCGGCGAGCTCGCCGAGGCGTATGCAGCCCGCCAGCAGGGCACTCAGCTCATCGCCGCCGACGGCGCGACGCTCACCTGGGCGACAAACGACGTCAACGCCTTCCTCTCCACCCTCGCCGATATATGCATGGGGAATTGAATATAGCAAAACACCGACCCCGGTTCGCAATGACCGAGGCCGGTGTTTTTTTATTCAAGCTCTATTACCCTCGTCCCCTCCGGCAACGCCACGTTGTCGTGCGTGGCGAGGAGGACGATTTTGCCTGCGCTCTCGCGCAGAATGCACGCGAGGGCGGCGGCGCGGTTGTCGACGTCCATGCCGGTGAACGGCTCGTCGAGGGCGAGCGCGTCACAGCGCGCGAGCAGCGCGCGCGCCAGCGCCAAGCGCCGCTTCATGCCGCCGGAATACTCGCGCACGGGCTTGCCGCCCACGTCGCCCAGCCCCAGCTCGGCAAGGAGCTTTCGCGCCCTCTCGCCGTCATAATCCGCGCCGAGGGCGAAGCGGAGGTTCCCCTCGGCGTCCAAGCCCTCCAGCAGGCGGTTTTCCTGAAAAACCGCCGCCCAGCGCAGAGAGGGCGCGACAATCTCGCCCCCGTCGGGTGCTTCAAGCCCCATGAGTATGCGCAAAAGCGTCGTCTTGCCGACGCCGGACGCGCCCGCAATGCGCGTCACGCCCGCGCCCGCCGAAAACGTCACTCCGCGCAAAACCGCCTTGCCGCTGTATGCCTTGCGAAGCGAATTGACCTTGATTTCCGTCATGCGCCCACCCTTTCCGACAGCCTGTCAACTCCGAACAGGAACAGCTTTTCAAACACCGCCGACACCAGCACAATCACCGCCGTCCACGCGAAAAGCTCCGGCGTTTCAAAATAAATTTTCGCCGTGTACAGCCGCTCGCCGATAGTCCCGGCGCTCAGCCCGATCACCTCGGCTGCCGTGCCCGCTTTCCAGCACAGGCCGAGCGCGGTCGACGCCGCCGCGCGGAAATACGGCAGCACCTGCGGCAGATATATCCCGCGCACCACGCGCGAAAACGGCACGCGGAACACCCGCGCCATCTCCAACAGCGCCGCATCTGCGCGCCGTATGCCCTCCAGCGTGTTCAGATACACCGGCGGGAACACCATCAGCGCCGAGATGAACAGCGCGAGATGTCGGCTGTCCAGCCACACCAGAGCCAGAATGATGAACGACGCCACCGGCACGGCCTTTATCGCCGCCACCAGCGGCGACAACAGCTCCTCCGCGCGGGGCTTGGCCGCCGAAAGCGCGGCCAAAGCCACCGCCGTGACACACGAGACGATAAACCCGCCCAAAATGTGCGCGCATGAGCGCGCAATTGTGCTCCAAAACGCCGCCGTTGCGCCCAGGCGGAAAAGGCACAGCAAGGCCGCGACAGGCGAGGGCAGCAGCAGCGCCCCGTGCGGATACGCCGCCCTCAGCGCCATGCTTCCCACCTGCCACACTATAAGCCAAAATACAATTGCCCACGCTTTCACGCGCCCTTTGCCCTTCACCACGGCTGCTTTCCTCATTTCTCAAAACTTTCACGCCCCACAATCAGCGGCTGCGCCGCTGATTGTGGGGTTATGCGGCCTTACGCGCCGTAATAAATATCTTCGCCGGGCAGATTGCCGCCGACGGATGCGGGGTTCGCGTCAAACAGCACCTGCAAATACCCCTCCAGCGCCGACTTCATCTCGCCCCCGGTCAAACACACTATGTTGCAGTAGGGCAGCGCCTTTTCCGCCACGGCGGCGTCCACAATGCCGTATCCGCCGATGAGAGCGGCGGCGTCGGCCACGTTGGAGTTTACATAATCCACGCTCTCGCCGTATTCGGCGAGGAACGCGTCAACTGCGGCGGGGTTGTTTTCAACCACGTCGCGCCGCGCCACGATCACGCCGGTGATGAGCATCGAGCCGTTTTCAAGCGCGTCCCATTCCTCGGTCAGGTCTAGCGCCATGCGCAGACCGTCGATTTTGCCCTGTGCCACGGTCACGAACGGCTGGGGCAGCAGCGCGATTGTGGCCTGTCCGCTTGCCAGCGCGGCCACGCATTCGCTGTGCTCGTTTTTCCAGTCGAGCGTCACGTCGGCGTCGGGGTCAAGGCCGTTTGCCGAGAGAATATAGCGCAGTGCGTACTCCGGCGTCGAGCCCTTGCCCGCCGCGACTATCGTCTGCCCCGCGAGATCGGCCACGGACTGCACGCTCTCGCCGTTTTCCACGATGTACAGCACGCCCAGCGTGTTCACCGCGAGAATCTCCACCACGCCCTCGGTCTTGCCGTACAGCACCGCGGCGAGGTTCGCCGGCACGCACGCCATGTCAAGCTCGCCCTTTATCAGCGCGGGCGTCACCTCGTCGGCAGACCCGGCGAGGGTGAAGGTGTAGTCGTTTGCGGTCTCGCCGCCGTTTTCGCTCTCGTTCATGAGCTTGACAAGCCCCATTGCCGTCGGGCCTTTGAGCGCGGCGATGTTTAATGCCGCGCGCGTCTCGACGGGGGCTTCGGCATCGGCCACCTCGACGGGGGCGGCGGTGTCGGCGCTCTCGGCCTCGGCCGGGGCGCTTTCCTGCTGCCCGCATGCAGACAGCGAGAAAATCATCGCCAGCGCAAGGCACAGCGTCAAAATGCTTTTCGTCAAGTTAGTCGTTTTCATTCGTTTTCGTCCTTTCTGATGCTTTTTTCGGGGGCGTACACGGTCTTGGCGGTGATGCCGTCCAGCCGCCCCAGCTTCCCGGACAGGGCGGATATTGTGTCCGCCGGTGCGTCCAGCGCGACGCTGATGATGTTCACGCCGCGTTTGCGATAGGGCACACCCATGCGCCCTATGATGAATTCGCCGTATTGGTGCAGCAGTTCGTTCAGCTCCTGCACGCGGCTGCCCTCGCTGACAATCACGGCCAGCACGGCCACTCTCGTTTCCGTAACTATCCCTCCTGAATAAAAAGATAAAGCCCTTCCGCCGTTCAGGCGAAAGGGCGTGAATATGCACCGTTTCTGCGGCAGGGCAAACCCCGCGCCGCAAGCGCACCCTCTCAACCTACGACTCGGAACGCATCCTCGCCGCCGGAACGGAAGATTCAACAAGTCACGCGTCAGCCCGGCTTCCACGCAACAAAATCAGTATATCATTCTTTGATAATATCGTCAAGTGCGGCTTATCGCACTCTGTCGCTCAATAATATAAAACCGCCTTTTTATAAGCTTTTCGCAATTATAAATAGAATAAACCGCAATTCGGGGTGGGGAGTCAATCGACTCCCCACCCCGAAACCATTGATATTCCGGCCTTTTTCCCGCGTCGCAAAAAACACCCAAGAAAAATTTTTCTGGATTTTTGGTAAATAAGGTAGACTTCCTGTACCACCGAAACCGGGCAAAAACCGAACACTTTTTCAAGCCCAAACTCGCCCTTTTGCCCAAGAATTTTCATTATACGCATTTTACCACAAGTGGTACACAAAGTCTACTTCGTGTACCGCCTAAGTAATGGTAGCTATGCACGATAAATTGAAAGTAATAATCGCGGCGCACAAGCCGTTTTGTGCGCCGGGGGATGGGTGTTATTTGGCGGTGCAGGCCGGGGCGGCGCTGCGCGCCGACATCGGCCTCCGCCGCGACGACGAGGGCGAGAACATTTCCGCCCGAAACGGCCTGTATTGCGAACTCACGGCGCTGTATTGGGCGTGGAAAAACCTCGACTGCGACGCGCTGGGGCTGGTGCATTACCGGCGGTATTTCGGCATGCCGCGCCGGTGTGTGCCGTGGTGCGCACCGATGCGGCGCATCGCCACGGGCGAGGAACTGGCCTCGCTGCTGGCCGAAACTCCCGCAATCCTGCCCCGCAAGCGCAACTATTTCATCGAAACGCGCGAGACGCAGTACATCCACGCGCACGGCGAGGCGGGTCTTGCCGCCCTGCGCGCCGTCCTGACGCGCGACGCGCCGGAGTATCTGCCCGCGTTTGAGGCGGGCATACGCCGCACAAGCGGCCACTGCTTCAATATGTTCGTCATGCGCCGCGACCTGTGCGACGCATACTGCGAATGGCTGTTCAAAACGCTTTTCGCCGTCGAGGCGTACATGCGCGAAAACATGCCCGGCGAGATAAAGCCCCGCTTATTCGGCTTCATCTCCGAGCGCATGATAGACTGCTGGCTCGAAACAAACAGCGTTGAGTACATCGAACTCCCGGTGGTCAACACCGAAAGCCAACACTGGCCGCGCAAAGCGGCAAGCTTTCTCAAGCGAAAATACAGCCACCGGAAAGGAACGTTGAAATGAAAATTGCGGCGGTCGTGGTGACTTACAATCGCTTGGAACTGCTGAAGCAATGCGCGGAGTGCGTCCTTGACCAAACCGCGCCGTGTGAGCTTTTGGTGGTGGACAATGCGTCCACGGACGGCACAGGAGAATTGGCGCGCGAGCTCGCAGACGAGAACCCACGTGTGCATTATCTCAACACCGGCGCAAATCTCGGTGGCGCGGGTGGCTTCAACCTCGGCATGAGATGGGCGGCGGAGAAAAGTTACAGCCATATATGGCTGATGGATGACGACACCCTGCCCAAGCCCGACGCGCTGGAAAAGCTTCTCGACGCGGGCAGGCTTCTCGGCGGAGAGTACGGCTATCTCGCCTCGGTCGTGCTGTGGACAGACGGCGCGGAGTGCAAGATGAACCGCCAAAAGCTGAAAAAGAGCTATTACAAGCACGTGGAGCTTCTGAAACACGGCATAATAGAGGTCGAGCAGTCCACATTTGTGTCGTTGCTGTTCCCGCTCGCGACGGTTCAGCGGGTCGGACTCCCAATAAAGGACTTTTTTATATGGGGCGACGATATCGAATACACGCGCAGAATCGCCGTGCGGCACAGGCTCGCATCATACATGGTGGGGCAAAGCCAAGTTGTCCACGCCATGCGCGAGAACACGGGCAGCAGCATCGCCACCGACGCGCCGGAGCGCATAGCGCGCTATAACTACGCATTCCGCAATGAAAACTATCTCTATCGCCAAGAGGGCGTTCGCGGCTTCGCGTACTACACCGCCAAATGCGCCCTAAACCTCCTGCGCGTCATAGCACACGCCAAAACCCGCAAGCCCCAACGCCTGTGGGTGATAATAAAACAATACTTCGCCGGGGTGTGGTTCAATCCAGCGGTGGAGATCACGGTAAATACTGAATGTATGATGAGTAATAAGGAGCAGGAGTAATGCAAAGAGAACACCATATTTATCTTGAATGGTATTTAAGCGAACGCGCCGGAGGGCCTCCGGGTTACTTGGCAAACCTGTTGCTGGGATTAAACAAAACGGACTATTTAGACAATCTCCGTATTCTTTTTGATACTTATCATGGGAAAAAGCCGACATATTCCCCCCAAATAGGTGCAATAAAACATGCAGTGAAGAAAGTTGTATGCTCAGTTCCAGGGGGAAGGAGATTCTATGCAGAGTTTATTTCAAAACATCAGCGTAATCAATATTCAAATCTGAAAAAAATTCTATCAAATCCGGATGAACTTATACCGGATTCGAGATTGATTGATAGAATCGATTGGAAAAAAACACGAACGATTCACGTGCATACAGCGGTTGACGTTGTAAAAATCAAAAACTATATGCGCAAGAACTTTATAAGCAACACCAAGGTGATTTTGACTGCACACACTCCGGAATCGTATGCAAAGGAACAACATGATTTGTACGTTCTTGATGGGCAATCCTCAAAGAGAGCAGAAAAATTGATGCGCCTTTGGGCAGATATCGAATCGCGGGGGTTTAGAGAGGCGGATATTCTTATCTACCCCAGCAAAGAAGCCATGGAGCCGCACTATAATCAGATTGATGGTTTTGCAGATATTGTGAAAGGTAAAGACGTGCGTTTTATGGCCACGGGTTGTAAAGCGTTAACTGCAAAACTAACAAAAGATGAGGCCAAAGAAAAGTATGGCGTAAAAGGAAAACTTGTTGTTGGTTATATCGGAAGGCACAACAGCGTTAAAGGATATGATTTGCTTCAAAACGCGGCGGAAAGTGTATTCAAGCAGTGTGAAGACACCGTTTTCTTGATCGGAGGTGCTGCTCAAGGCACAAATCGGAAAGGAAATTCCAAATGGATTGAGCTTGGCTGGGTTGATCCGGCGGAGATGCTACCGGCAGTTGACGTGTTTGTATTGCCCAATAGAGAGACGTACTATGATTTGGTTTTGCTTGAAGTAATGTCGATGGGAATACCTGTTATTGCGACTTCGACCGGAGGAAACAAATCTGTTAAGCGGTGTTTTCAAGAACTGATTCTTTCTGACGTTTCTGCGGAAGGTATTGCAGAAAAAATAATGGAGTTTCGTCCTCTTTCGCAAATAGCCAAATCTGAAATAGGCGTAAAGGCCAAGGAGTGTTATCAGAATTACTTTACAGAGATATCAATGGCGAAAAGATATGTAGATACCATACATGAGATATACAGTGATTACGGTATACCAAATGATACTGTGGAGGAATCATTATGATAAGCGTTGTTGTTCCAATATATAACGTTGAAGATTACATCGCAGAGTGCTTAGAATCAATACTTGCACAGACTTATAAAGACATAGAGATAATATGTGTTGATGATTGCACGTTGGATAACAGTGTTACCATTGTCAAAGAATATGCAAAAAAAGACAAACGGATTAGAATTATCAGACATGACGAAAACCGTGGTTTAGGCGGAGCAAGGAACACCGGCATCGACAATGCAAAAGGCGAGTATATCTGTTTTATCGATAGCGACGATGTTATCGAACCTGATATGCTCGAAGAAATGTATAGAGCAATCTCAAATAATGACGTTGACGCTGTCGTTTGCGGGATACGCCGTTTTTCGGGAGAAAACACACTTGAGATAGCAACGGGGTTTCATTATCTCAAAAAGTGTGAAACGCGTGTGTATGAAATAACTTCTGACAACAAATCAGAGCTTGTTAACATGTGGCCAAGCGCACCGAACAAACTGTATAAAATAAGCATTATAAAAGAAAACGAATGTTTTTTTCCAGAACGATTACTGTACGAAGATCACTTTTTCTATTACAACTATTTCTTCAGCATTAGAAACTTTTATTACATTGCCAAACCATTTTACGATTATCGAGCTGCACGTGAGGGAAGTATTACTTCCGGTGTGACCGGACGAGAAAAAGAAGTATTTACAGTTTTGTCTTCGCTGAAAGAGGTGTTTAGCACAAATCTTTCAAAAGAACAGGCGAAAAAGTGTTATGCAAGAGTTGCGTTCAGACTGATTTGGGAAAGACAGTTCCTCCTATGGGCGGATATAGCAGCATGGTTGGATTTCTGCAAAGAGGGCGATATGTTCTTAAACCAAGAGTTTGATACTGAGTTTTTGAGAAAGCATGTTGATACCTTCGTTGATAAGATGGATCCGTTTTATCGATATGTTTTCTCCAACAAGTTCAAACGTGGGCTTTTGATTATAAAGCTGAGAATAAAAGACTCAAAACTAGGTTTTGTTTTGTTGAGAATACGTGAAAGGTTAAGGCGAATGAGGATTGCTTGTTGATGAGAGTCACTGTCGAATAACAAGCAAAGCGTGAAAACTATTGCACGAGAGAATCTGCTAAATGAAAAAAGTGTTATTTTATAACTGGGTTCAATTTGATGACGCGTATGGGTGTGGCGGAGGCGTTACCACATATTTGAATGGGCTTATTTCCAAACTGCGCCTTGAGAAGGGAGTTCAGTGCTACTTTTTGAGTTCCGGTCAAAGCTACACATTTGATGGTGAATTGCGTATTGAAGAGACTCAAAACGTTTTTTCACCGCAAGTAAAGTCTTTCCGCATTGTTAATTCTCCGATAATGTCACCTGCTTCGTTAGCCTTTGACAACATAAAAGCCTATCTTGAAGATGATACCCTTGGTGATTTGCTTTATGATTTCTGCAAAAAACAAGGCTTTTTTGACGTTATACATTTTCACAATATCGAGGGCTTGTCTTTGTCGGTGCTAAAGCTCAAAGAGCGCATGCCGCAAACAAAGTTTGTGTACACGATTCATAATTATTACTTTGCTTGCCCGCAGGTGAATTTATGGTGTGGAGAGAGCATTAATTGTTTCACAGATCCCCAATTCCCTGATTGTGCTGCTTGCTGCCCTCAGCGCTCAACACAAGCGTACAGAGTGATTTCCGGAATAAAGAATAAACTGAGGACAGACGATTCGGACAAAGCAAAGTGGTGGTATAAGCCCTTGAAGAAGGCCGGAAACGTGTTGAGAAAGGTTTTGCCGTATGAGGTATCTGAGGAGATAACGACTCCGACGGAAGTAAACCGATACGTTGATTTCAGGCGGAAAAACTGTGAGGCGCTCAACCAATACTTTGACCAAGTATTGTCTGTGTCGAAAAGAACTGCAGAGATTGCAATAGCTTGCGGAATCAGACAAGATTTAGTACAAGTGGCATACATTGGCACGCTGGCTGCTGAGAAACAAATCAAGAAAGCAAAAGCTGTGCCCGATGATTCAATAACCATAGGGTATTTGGGTTATGCAAGGAAAGACAAGGGCTTTTTCTTTTTGCTTGACGCTTTGGACAAGATAAAAGAATTGCCGGAAGCCAAAAGAATCAAGCTGATAATTGCCGCGAGAGCGTGCAGTGAACAAGAACGCACAGCGCATATTGACCGTTTGAACGGTATGGCGGAATATTTTGCCTCGGTTGAATATAAGGATGGTTATTCCAAAGACGAACAGGCACATTTACTGGAAAGGATTGATTGTTCAACTGTGCCTGTATGCTGGGAGGATAATCTGCCGCAGGTATCAATTGAAACCATCGCCGCAGGTGTGCCGATACTTGTTTCTCAGTACGGCGGGGCGAAAGAACTCTTGACCGATGAGTGGTTTGTTTTTAATAGCGAGGAGGAGTTCTGCCGCAAGATAATTGAACTTGTCCGCAACCCTCAGCGGATGGAATCGTTTTTCAAAATACAGCCGCATTTACAGCGCATGGACGAGCACATAAACTATCTCCTCAAGCTCTACGGCGTGTAAGCGGATTTCCAAATGAAAAGATAAAACCGTGGTTGTTGCAAAGTGCATCTTATGCAATAACCACGGTCTATAATTACAGCAATGAGTTTTCACAAGAGAGCGATTGAGAAAACACACAAATGATTAGCGGTATAAATCACAAGCATTCGTGATTTATACCGCTGTTGCTATCCAATTACAAATACAGAATCCAAGCCTGCGTTAGGCGAGATTTTAATTCATCCCTCGTTCCACGCTTTGATCTCACTGCGCAGCCAGTTGGCCCACTCGTCCACGCCTTCGCCGGTGCGGGCGGAGATGGGGATGATTTTGATGTTGGGGTTGAGGCGGCGGACGTACTTCTTGCAGGCCTCAAGGTCAAAGTCGAAGTACGGCATGACGTCAATCTTGTTTATCAGCAGCACGTCGCAAATCGAGAACATCAGCGGGTACTTCAGGGGCTTGTCGTCGCCCTCCGGGACGGAGAGAATCATCGCGTTTTTCGAGCTGCCGGTGTCAAACTCCGCCGGGCAGACGAGGTTGCCGACGTTTTCGAGGATGGCGAAATCCACGTCGTTCACGCCCAAGCCCTCCAAGCCCTGGCGCGTCATGCCCGCGTCGAGGTGGCACATGCCGCCGGTGTGAAGCTGGATGACCTTCGCGCCGGTTTTCTCGATGGTCGCGGCGTCAACGTCGGAGTCGATGTCGGCCTCCATCACGCCTATGCGGAACTCGTCCCTCAGCGCGGCGATGGTCGCCTTGAGAGTGGTGGTCTTGCCCGAACCGGGGGAGCTCATCAGGTTGAGCAAAAAGGTCTTGTCCTTTTTCAAATCCTTGCGCAGAAGCTCTGCCTCGCGGTCGTTGTTTTCAAATACGCTCTTTTTTATTTCAAGAACTCTGAAGCCTTCCATAATTTTACCTCGTGTTTTTATAGGATGCTGTGATTATACCACAGGTTTCGGCTCATTGCAATGCTTATCACTCGCTCAAAAACGCCATTCGCGCGCGAAATTCACTCTCAAATGCATCTTGCCGCTCGGCATACGCCCCGTCGGGGGAGGGCAGCGCGACTATTCCGCCGGGGTCGAGCGCGAGAAGCGTGCCCCACAGTGCGTCGCGCGTGATGAGCGAGCTCGGCTGCGCCGGGACGAGGCGGCATTGCAGCGCGAAGCGCGCGTCGCGGTTGCCGGAGAACAGCCAGGACAAAAACGCCGCAATGTCGCTCGTGCTGCGGCTGCCCATCGCGGGCACGGCGAAGCCCCAAGCAGTGCCGACAGTGCCGCTGCCGCCATGGGCGGCAAGCGGAGGCAGGGCGCGCACCTCAAGCGCGCGGTCAAGCCGCGCGGGCAGTGCGCTCGTCATCACGAAAGCGCAAGCCAGCTCGCCGCGGCCGACGGCGTCGGCGGCCGCACCCTGCGGCAGAATCGCCATAGCCCCGCTGTATGCGTTTTCGGCGAGGAGATTATAAAGCGTGGTGTATGCCTCGCTCGGCTTTGTCTCCGGCGTGGCGGAAAATTCCTCCCCCTCGCGCAAAAGCTCGGTGAAAAAGAGCGCGGAATACGACTCGGCGGTGTAAAACGGCGCGCCGACGGCGGCGCGATAAGCCTCCGCCTCGGCGGACAGCGCCGCCAAGTCATCAAGCCCCGCCCCTTGGGCGAGCGCGGTGTTCACCAGCAGCACCGGCACGTCAGACCCCACGGGGAAAAAGCTCTTGCCGATGCACGCGCTGCGGCTTGAAAGCTCTTTGGGATAATTCGGCGCGTCCGCGCCGAGTTGGGCGCTCATGTCGGTCAACTTTGAGCGCGAGTGCATGTCAAACGCGCGGTAGTGCGAGCAGAAAACCAAGTCCGGCGCGCTTTTGTCAAACGCCTCAGCCATGGCCTCCTCGCTTTCAAAGCCCGTCAGGCGCACGGGCAGTTCCCCGCGGGAGGAGCTTTTGTTGTAATCCCTCGCGGCCTCGGCCAGCTCGTCGTCGGCAAACCCGCCCTCGACGTACCACACACTCACTGCGCCGCGCGACTCGTCCTCGCGCGTCACCGCAAACGCGTAAATCCCGCACACTATGGCCGCCGCCGCAAGCACGGCGATAAGATTTCTCAGCTTCATAAGCACAATGCTCCGTGTCTCGTCTCGTTTCGATTTCTCTTGACATATATGCTATACTTTAGATTAAAATAAATCAATAAAGAATTTATAAAATCGGAGAAAAATTATGAAATACAAGGCGATATTATACGACATGGACGGCACGGTGCTCGACACGCTTGCCGATTTGACGGACGCGGTCAACCACTCTCTCGCGCATTTTGACCTGCCGCAGACCACGGCGCGCCGTGTTCGTGCCGCGCTCGGCAACGGCGCGGCGCGGCTCATCGCAGAATCTGTCCCGCAGGGGACGGACGCCGCCCTCATCGACGAGGTGCTGCGCTATTATAAGCCGTATTACGACGCGCATTGCAACGAGAAAACCGCGCCCTATCCCGGCATAATCGAGCTTATGCGCCGCCTGAACGCCTCAGGCGTGAAGCAGGCGGTCATATCCAACAAACCCGACACAGCAGTGCGTCAGCTTGCCGACGCGTTTTTCCCCGGCCTGTTGGAGCTTGCCGTGGGCGAGAGCGAGACCGTCCGCCGCAAGCCCTGCCCGGACGCGGTCAATGCCGCCGTCGCGGCGATGGGGCTTGAAAAGTCGGAGTGCGTGTATATCGGCGACACGGAGGTGGATATTCTCACCGCCCAAAACGCCGCCCTCGACTGCATCGCCGTCGCCTGGGGCTTCCGCGACGAAGAAGCCCTCAAGCAAGCCCAAGCCCAAACAATAGTCCACACCGCCGA
>CAZUSM010000029.1:0-14298 GCA_964623675.1 uncultured Oscillospiraceae bacterium | reverse complement strand
CCGCCGAGCTTGCCGAGCGCGGCTTCCTCACCAGCTCCTGCTGCCCGGCGTTCGTTTCGCTCGTGAAAAAGCAGTTCCCGGAGCTTGCCGAAAACGTTTCCCACAACATGTCCCCCATGGCCACCATCGCCAAGCGCATCAAAGAGCTTGACCCCGAAGCCAAGACCGTTTTCATCGGACCCTGCACCGCCAAGAAGGGCGAGATGCAGCTGCCCGAAGTGCGTGACTATGTCGACTGCGTCCTCACCTTTGAAGAGCTCCAGGCCATGTTCGACAGCCGCGATCTCGACGTGGAGAACATGGAGGAAAGCCAGCTCAACGACGCGTCCGAGTACGGCCGCATCTTCGCCCACTGCGGCGGCCTTGCCACTGCGGCGGCCGAGGCGCTGCACGAGCAGGGCAGCGACTTTGAACTCAAGCCCCTCAGCTGTGACGGCATTGAGGAGTGCAAGGTCGCTCTCTTGAAGGCCTCCAAGGGCAAGCTTGACGCCAACTTCATCGAGGGCATGGCCTGCATGGGCGGCTGCGTCAACGGCGCGGGCAACATGGTTCACGGCGAGGCCAACCGCGTCAAGGTCGATATGTTCAGCAAGAAGGCTCAGCTCAAGAGCATCAAAGACTCCCTCGACACCGCCGTCAGTGAGTTCGACCCCGTCGTCTCCTCCGACAGCAGCAAGTAAAATAATCGTGATAAAAAACTGCGGACAGCTTTGTCCGCAGTTTTTTTGTCGCGGGGGAGACTGCGTCCTTTTTCACAGTTGACAACTCGCGCGAACGGTTTTATGCTTGTATAAAAAACAAACGGAGCGATGATATGATAATTCTTTGGATAATCCTCGTCCTTGCCGCGCTCATCGTCGCGGCGGCATATTTTTGTTATCGCAAGGGGCTTGTGCCGCCCGAACAGACGGAGAAAATGCTCTTTTACATGCCCAAAACCGAGCAGTATGCCCCCTATAAGGACGAGTTTCGCGCCATGACCCGCGCCGCGCTCGCCATTCCTTATGAGGATGTTTACACCACCAGCTTTGACGGCCTGAAGCTCCACGCCAAGCTCTATGCCGGCGCGTCGCCCGACGCCCCCGTGCAGATTCTATTCCACGGCTACAAAAGCGGCGCGGAGCGCGACTTCTGCGGCCTGCAATTTGCGCGCGAGGGCGGGTATAACGTCATTCTCGTCGACGAGCGCGCCCACGGCAAAAGCGAGGGCAAATGCCTCACCCTCGGCATAAAAGAGCGCTACGACTGCCTTTCGTGGGTCAACTTCGCGGTTGACCGCTTTGGCGCAGACACGAAAATTCTCCTTTACGGCATGTCCATGGGCGCGGCCACGGTGCTCATGGCCTCCGGCCTAGACCTGCCGAAAAACGTCGTCGGCATCGCGTCCGACTGCGGGTACAGCTCCCCGGCGGCTGCGGTCAAGCACGTCCTGCGCGCGAACAACCTGCCCGTCGCGCTTGTTTATCCCATCGCGCGCCTTGCCGGGCTTCTTTTCGGCGGCTTTGACATCGAGGCGGCCACCGCGCCGCAGGCGCTTGCTCACTGCACTATCCCCGTCCTTTTCGTCCACGGCGGCGATGACCGCTTGGTCCCCTGCGACATGGGGCGCGAGAATTACGCTGCTTGCGCCTCAAAGTATAAGCGCCTCCTCGTCGTCCCCAACGCCGGCCACGGCCTGAGCTATATGCTCGACAAGCAAGCCTATCTCGACGCCCTCCACGACTTCCAGCGCGCCGCCCTGGACGAGTAAAACCACATATCCAACCCCCAAAATCAAAACAAATCTCAAAACCGGGCGAAAAACTCGCCCGGTTTTTTGTAATATAGAAAGAAAAACTCGCTGTGATTTTTGCGATTTGACCCCTAAAACTCGCTATGATTTTTGTTGACATATCCGTAATAAGTGGGTACAATATGCTTATACTGCAACAAGGGGTGACGAATATGCCGTATTTGAGACGCAAGGTCGACGATGTTCTCGCCGAGTGGAAAGCCGATGAGGACAGAAAGCCGCTTATCATCAAAGGCTCGCGGCAGGTCGGCAAAACCGAGTCCATTACGCGCTTTGCAAACGCAAACTATGAAAGCGTGGTTTACATCAACTTCGTCGAGCAGCCGAAATACAAAATGATAACCTCTGACGGGTACAGCGTTGACACGATTATCAAAAATATCTCGCTTCTCGACCCGTCAAGGCGCTTCGTCACCGGCGACACACTCATTTTCTTCGATGAGCTGCAAGAGTACCCGGAGATATCCACCGCCTTGAAGTTTTTCTGCATTGACCGCCGCTTTGACGTTATATGCAGCGGCTCTATGCTCGGCATAAACTACAAGCGCATTGAAAGCAACAGCGTCGGATATAAAAGCGATTTCACCATGTTCTCCATGGATTTTGAGGAGTTTCTCTGGGCAAAGGGCTACGGCGAGGGGCATGTTGCCGACATGCTTCGCCATATCACTGAGCTTTCGCCCTTTGGTGAGGTTGAGCTTGCGACGTATCGGGCGGCGTTTTTGGATTTTTGCATACTCGGCGGCATGCCCGCCGTCGTCAGTGCGTATATCGACAAGGGCACTTTCGAGGCGTCTTTGGAGACCCAGCGCCAGCTTCTTGCCGATTATAAAGAGGACATCCGCAAGTATGCCGAGGGGCTTGATCACGCGCGGATAATGAATGTTTTCAACCAAATTCCGCCTCAGCTTGCCAAGGACAACAAAAAGTTTCAGATATCCAAGGTCGCTTCCGGCGCGCGCTTCAAGGATTACAGGGGCTGCATTGAGTGGCTGAGCGACGCGGGCATGGTCAACGTGTGCTATTGCCTCAACTTCCCGGAGCTGCCGCTCAAAGGCAATTACGACGAGACCAAGTATAAGCTCTATTTTGCAGACACCGGGCTGCTCGTCGCCATGCTCGACGATGAGGCGCAGGACGATTTGCGCGCCAACAAGAATTTGGGCGTTTACAAGGGCGCGCTATATGAAAATATAGTCGCTGAGGCGCTGGTGAAAAGCGGCTGCGGCCTGTACTATTACCGGCGCGAGGATTCCACCCTCGAAGAGGACTTTTTCGTCCGCACTGCGAACGAGCTTATCCCGCTGGAGGTCAAGGCGACAAACGGCACGGCCAAATCTCTCCGCACCCTCATTTCCGGGGAAAAGTATGCGGACATACGCCATGGTATAAAGCTCACCGGCGGAAACGTCGGGTATAGCGACGGTGTATTCACATTCCCTTATTTCTGCGCGTTTTTGCTCAAGCGCTTTTTGAAAGACATGCCCAACACCGGCGATGACTTGAGCTGACAAGTGAATACCCCCCGTCGGCGCAGGTGAAATCCTGCGCCGACGTTTTGCATCTCAAACTCTTTGCAAATCGTTCACAATCCCGCTCTTGACTTATGTCCGAAATCGTACTATACTGTCGCGCGTTGCGTTGGTACGAAATCGGACACGGGGGTGTTGAGGGTGAAAGATGAAAACGTGAAAAAAGTGAGTGATAACATGGATTACAGGGAAAAGGTCAACAAAATCAACGCTCTGGCGAACGACTTGGACGGGATTTATCATCAGGCGTCGCGCCGCCTCGGTGTGCCGGACAGCGTGCTCATCGTGCTTTATGAAATCCACGTCAGCGGCGGCAGCTGCCCGCTCAACAACATTGCCAAGAACAACGGCATCAGCAAGCAGACCGTCAACTCCGCCGTGCGCCGACTGGAGGGGGACGGCATAGTCCGCCTCGAACCTTATCGCGGTAAGGCCAAGCTCGTCACGCTCACCGAAAAGGGGAGAGAGTACGCCGAGGCGACGGCGGGGCGGCTTTTCGAGACCGAATGCGGCGTGTTTCGCGGCTGGACGCAGCAGGAAATTGACACTTACCTCGCGCTCTCCGAGCGCTTCAACCTCGCCTTGCGCGATGAGATAGAAAACTGGAGTTGAAACATGAAACAGCAAATCCAATTATCCGACCATTTCAATTATAAGCGCCTTTTGCGCTTCACCCTGCCGTCCATCGGCATGATGATTTTCGCCTCGATTTACAGCGTTGTGGACGGCTTTTTCGTCTCGAACTTCGCCGGGAAAACGCCCTTCGCCGCGATAAATCTCATCTATCCTTTCTTGATGATCATGTCCACCGTCGGGCTGATGTTTGGCACGGGCGGCTCTGCCATCGTGGCCAAGACCTTCGGCGAGGGCAAGCCTGAACGCGCCAATGAATACTTCTCGCTTTTTGTTTACATCACCTTCGGCCTCGGCGTGGCGCTGGCCGCGCTTGCCATCGCGTTCATCCGCCCCATCGCCGCCGCCCTCGGCGCGGAGGGAGAAATGCTTGAAAACGCGGTTGTCTATTCGCGCATCATTCTCCTTGCCCTGCCGTTTAATGTGCTTCAGCTTTTGTTCCAGTCGTTTTTCGTCACGGCGGAGCGGCCGAAGCTCGGTCTCGCGGTCACGGTGTCATCGGGCGTGACGAACATGGTGCTCGATGCCGTGCTCGTCATTTGCCTGCCCCAGCCGTACAAGCTCGCGGGCGCGGCGGTCGCCACGGCGATGAGTCAGGTGGTGGGCGGCGCAGTCCCGGTCGTGTATTTTGCACGCAAAAATCCAAGCATACTCCGCCTCGGCAAAACGCATTGCGATGCCCGTGCGCTCGTTCAGGCCTGCACCAACGGCTCCTCCGAGTTCATGAGCAACATTTCCATGAGCCTCGTCAGCATGCTATATAACATTCAGCTCCTCAAATTCGCGGGCGAGGACGGAGTGGCGGCCTACGGCGTCATCATGTATGTCAGCATGATTTTCTCCGCCGCGTTCCTCGGCTATAGCATCGGCGTCGCGCCCGTTGTTGGCTATCATGACGGCGCGCAGAACCACACCGAGCTGAAAGGGCTGCTGAAAAAGAGCCTCATCATGATTACGTCGTTCGGCGTGGTGATGGTGCTGGCGGGCGAAGTGTGCGCCCGGCCGCTGGCCAAGTTCTTCGTTGGGTACGACGCCGCGCTCGTTGAGCTGACCTGCTCCGGCTTCAAGATTTATTCGCTGGCGTTCATTTTCATGGGCTTCGGCATATTCTCCTCCGGCTTTTTCACCGCGCTCAACGACGGCCTCACCTCCGCGCTGATATCCTTTTTGCGCACTCTCGTTTTCCAAACCTCCGCCGTGCTCATTCTGCCCAAGTTTTTCGACATTGACGGCGTGTGGCTGTCCATCGTGGTGGCCGAATTCCTCGCCGCCATCCTCGGCGCTGCCTTCCTCGTCGCCAAGCGGAACAAGTATCATTACTTTTGAATTATGAAACACGGTTTGCCAACTGCGAGCCGTGTTTTTATATTCCACCCCAAAATCAAAAAACCTCTTGCATTATTCCTCATCGTATGTTATTATCCGCTTGTGAACACTTCACCACTTCACGAATAAAAACAAGGGGACACGGTATGAGAGATAATATTGCAAAGCTCGGCAAGATGATAACCGACTGCCTTGACGTCAAGCTCGGCCTTGTCAAGATGGACGAGAGCAGACCGGAATACTGGATGCTCGACGAGCTGTTGACCGATGAAATGGCCGATTTGATGCTGAAAATGGAGGTCAGAAAGCCCGTTACGGCGGCACAGCTGGCCAAAAAGATTAAATGGGACGAGGCGAGGGTGCAAAAGCTGCTCGATGAAATCGCCAAAATCGGCCTTGTTGAATACAACTGGCACAATGCCGACCGCCACAAGCAGTACGTCATCCCCGTGTTCGTCGTCGGCAGCTCGGAAAACCTCACGCTGGACGACGAGCTTATAAAAGACCACCCGCGCGCGGCGGAGTTCAGCGAGCGCATGTCTTATCTCCCGCTGGAGCAGCTTTCTCACATGGTGCCGCCCGGCGGCGCGGGTCTCGGCTTTCACGTGATCCCCGTTGAAAAGGCGATTGAGAAAGAAAACCAAGCCCTTGACATTGAGCACATTTCCTATTGGCTCAACAAGTATAAAGAGCGCGACCAGTTTGCCATCACCGCATGCCAGTGCCGCCGCTCGATGCGTATGCTCGGCAAGGGCTGCGGCGAGCTGGAGGACGAGGTGTGCATTCTCCTCGGCGATTATGCCGACTATATGTCCGAGAACGGCAAGGCGCGCAAGGCGACTTATGATGAAATCGTCGCCCTTCTCAAGCGCACCGAGGAATGCGGCTACATGCACCAAATCACCAACGGCGAAGGCCCGGATGAGATTTTCTCAATCTGCAACTGCACCGTCGGCTCGTGCTACGGTCTGCGCTGCTCTCAGCTTTTCAACCAGCCCAATCTCTCCGCCTCGGCCTATCGCGCCGAGGTTACCACGGAAAATTGCGTCGCCTGCGGCAAGTGCGTCGAGGTCTGCCCCTCCGGTGCGGCAAAGCTGGGTCAAAAGCTGTGCTCTGTTGACGGCCCTGTCCGCTATCCCAAGCAGCCCCTCCCCGACGAAACGCCGGGCTGGAGCCACAAAAACTGGAACTATAACTACCGCGAGGACAACCAGATTAACTGCTATGATGCGGGTACTGCCCCCTGCAAAACCGCTTGCCCCGCGCACATCGCCGTGCAGGGCTATGTCCGCATGGCGTCCGAGGGGCGCTATGTCGAGGCGCTCAAGCTCATCAAGCAGGACAATCCTTTCCCCGCCGTGTGCGGCAGTATATGCAACAAGCGCTGTGAGGGCGCATGCACAAGAGGAACGGTCGACGAGCCTATTGCCATTGATGAAATCAAAAAATTCATCTCCCGTCTGGAGCTTGACCCCGAAACCCGCTATGTCCCCGAAATCGTCCGCCACAAGGGCAGCCCGGATAACTACACCGAGAAAATCGCCGTCATCGGCGCAGGCCCTGCGGGCATGACCTGCGCGTACTACCTCGCCGCGATGAGCTATCCCGTCACGGTGTTCGAGAAAGACCCCATCCCCGGCGGCATGCTGACCAAGGGCATTCCGAACTTCCGCCTTGAAAAGGACGTTGTCAACGCGGAAATCGACGTGCTCAAAGCCCTCGGCGTTGAGTTTCGCTGCAACACCGAGGTCGGCAAGGACGTCAACCTTGATGAACTTCGCCAACAGGGCTACAAGGCGTTTTACGTCGCCGTCGGCTTGCAGAACGCCCTGCGCCTGAACGTCGAGGGCGAGGGGCTTGACGGCGTCGTCGGCGGCATTGACTTCCTGCGCGCCGTCAATCGCGGCGACATCACCTCCATCACCGGCAACACCCTCGTCATCGGCGGCGGCAACGCCGCGGTGGACGTGGCGCGCACCTGCACCCGCCTCGGCAGCGGTTCGGTGAGCATGTACTGCCTCGAAGCCGACGCCGACATGCCCACCGTGCCCGATGAAAAGGACGAGGCGCTTGCCGAGGGCGTGGTCATCAACAACTGCTGGGGGCCTGCGCGCATACTCGGCGAAAACGGCCGCGTCACGGCGGTTGAGTTCAAGCGCTGTCTCTCCGTGCGCGACGAAAACGGCGCATTCGCCCCAAAATATGATGAGCATGACACCATCACCGTCCCCTGCGACAATGTCATCGTCTCCATCGGCCAAAGCTCCGCGTGGGGCAGCCTCCTTGCGGGCAGCAAGGCCGAGGCTGCTGACGGCCGCCTCCTCGCCTCTGACCCCGTCACATTCCAAACCGCAGAGCCGGATGTGTTTGCCGGGGGTGACTGCACCACCGGGCCGAAATTCACCATTGACGCCATTGCAACCGGCCGCGAGGGCGCGACCAGCATCCACCGCTTCGTCCACCCCGGCCACAGCCTGACCATCGCGCGCAATCTCCGCCGCTTCAACGAGCTTGACAAGGGCAAGGCGATCATCCCCGTGGAAAAGCTGGCCGCCCCGGCGAGACAGCCCCTTGCCCACGACGAGAGCAAGACCAAAACCATGCACGACAACCGTCTCACCCTCACCGAGGAGCAGGTCAAGCTCGAAGCCTCCCGCTGCCTCAGCTGCGGGGCGACGTGGGTGGATCAAAACAAGTGCATCGGCTGCGGCATTTGCACCACGCGCTGCAATTTCGACGCAATGCACCTCGTTCGCATTCGCCCGGAGTTTGCAAATTACATCAACGGCGACGAGTCCAAAAAGGCCATACTCAAGCATGGCATGAAGCGCGCGGCAAAGCTGACCGTCAAGCGCATCAAAAACGCCGTTTCTACGAAAGGCGAGGAATGATATGCACGAGCTTGGCACAGTGCTTTACGTCATTCGCGCCGTCGAGGACGTATGCCGCGAGAATCAGCTTGTCACCGTTCGGCGCGTCACGCTTGAAATCGGCGAGGTCAGCGGCATTCTCCCGGAGTTTTTGACCGACTGCTGGGAGTGGGCGCGAAAGCGCTCCGACTTCATCCGCTACGCCGAGCTGAAATGCGAAAGTGTCGAGGCCGTCACGCTCTGCCTTGACTGTCAAAAGCGCTATCCCACCGTCAAATACGGCAAGTTCTGCCCCCATTGCCACGGGGACAACACCGTCCTTGAAACCGGGAATGAGTATAACATCAAAGAAATAGTGGCCATGTAGTTTAGTTGTGTCCCAACATTGCGTTGTACACATAGACAGATGCTTAACCTTGCGGGAAGAGGCGGGAATGCACCCGTCTCTTTCTGCATTTGACGCGCGCCGCGCAATGTGATATTATCACATCAACACATCATGAAAGGCGACATTATGGCGTTTGATAAGCTGTCCGTTCCCTCTGTCAAGGAGCGGTTTGTTCAAGAAATAGAGGACAAAATACTCTCCGGCGAGTTGAAAGTGGGGGAGAAACTGCCCCCCGCGCGCGAGCTGTGCGAGCTCATGGGCGTCAGCCTCACCATCGTCAATTCCGGCATGGGCGAGCTTGCCGCCAAGGGCTTTGTCGACATTAAGCCCCGCCACGGCACTTTCGTGGCCGATTACCGCGTCAATGGCACGCCGGAGGCGCTTTTGGCCGTTATGCGCTATCGCGGCGGCAAGCTCAACAAGCACGATATCCGCTCCTTCTGCGAAACGCGTGTCGCCCTTGACCCCTTTGTGGCGCAGCTTGTCATTGAGCGCGCCTCGGATGACGATATCCGCACGCTTTTGCCGTTTTTGGAGACCATGCGCCGCGAGCGGGATATTGACGCTTTCTGCGCGGCGGTGCTCGGCTTTTTCAAGCGCATGTATATGCTCAGCGACAACACCATTTTCACCCTCTTGTATAACTCCACCATCCAGCCGCAAAAGGGCATGTATGCGATGTTTATCAAAAAAAACGGCTTTGACGTGATAGTGGAATGCTCTGAAAAGACTTATGAATGCCTCCTTGCGCGCAATGTCGAGGGGGTCAAAGAGTGCCTGATGAATTACCTCATTCTCCCGCTTTCCCGCGACACTTCCATCATTTAACCGCAAAACGCGCACGGAATAAAACCCGTGCGCGTTTTCATAAAAATTCACGAAATATCAATATATTTTTCCCGCCCGACGTGGTATTATAAGCGGTATGAAAAACGTACCGCGTGTGGCGGGGAATAAAAATGCCCGGAGACATCATGGCGAGACTCCGAGCGGGCTGGCACTCCCGGCGCGATTCGAACGCGCGACCTTCCGCTTAGGAGGCGGACGCTCTATCCTACTGAGCTACGGAAGCATGTTGACAGCCTGTATATTCTATCGCAGATTCGCCGCCGTGTCAACGGCGAAATTTCCGCGCCCACGTGGCGGCCTATACCGAAGAGGGGAACGCTATGCTCAAATTAAAGAACATTAAAAAGGACTATATGGCGGGCGACTCGGTTGTCCACGCGCTCAAGGGCATTGACCTTGAATTCCGCGAGAACGAGTTTGTCGCCATTTTGGGTCATTCCGGCTGCGGCAAGACCACGCTTTTGAACATCATCGGCGGCCTTGACGGCTACACCTCCGGCGACCTTGTCATCAACGGCAAATCCACCAAAAACTTCACCGACGCCGATTGGGACTCTTATCGCAACCACTCCATCGGCTTCGTTTTCCAGTCGTATAACCTCATCCCGCATCAGACTGTCCTTTCCAATGTTGAGCTTGCGCTCACGCTCTCCGGCGTCGCCCCGGCCGAGCGCAAGGCGCGCGCCATCGACGCGCTGAAAAAGGTCGGCCTTGAGGATCAAATTTATAAAAAGCCCAATCAGATGTCCGGCGGCCAAATGCAGCGCGTGGCCATCGCCCGCGCTCTCGTCAACGACCCCGACATTCTCCTCGCCGATGAGCCGACCGGCGCTCTCGACTCGGACACCTCGGTTCAGATAATGAACATCTTGAAAGAGATTTCCGCCGACAAGCTCATCATCATGGTCACGCACAACCCCGACCTTGCCGAGGAGTACGCCGGGCGCATAATCCGCCTGAAAGACGGCCTCATCACCGCCGACTCCGACCCGTATGACAGCGGCAAGGACGAAGTGGCCTCCAACGCCAAGCAGAAAAAGACCTCCATGAGCTTCGCCACGGCGTTCGCCCTTTCCATGAATAACCTCCTCACCAAAAAGGCGAGGACGATACTCACCGCCTTTGCCGGCAGCATCGGCATCATCGGCATCGCGCTCATCATGTCGCTTTCAAACGGCATTCAGAATTATATCGACAAGGTTCAAGAGGACACCCTTTCCAGCTACCCCCTCACAATCGAGGCGGAGAGCTATGACATGACGAGCATGATGACCTCGCTCATGGGTGTGCACTCCGAGGCGTCAGACCTCAAGCACGAAAACGACGCCGTTTATTCCAACACCATTCTCTATGACCTCATCAACTCCATGGTCTCCGCCGACAAAGAGGTCAACAATCTCAAGCCGTTTAAGGAATTTCTCGAAACCGACGAGGATATTCAGCAGTATATCAGCTCGATTTTGTATTCTTATGACCTTGACATGAATCTCTACGCCGAGGACGTGGACGGCAACATCGTCAAAACCGACATCACCGAGCTCATCCAGTCCGCCATGAGCGCCACCTTCGGCGGCGATTACAGCTCTTATTTCTCCACCTTCGGCTCGTATTATTCCATCGCCGACGCGTGGCAGGAGCTGCTGCCCGGCGAGGACGGCGAGCTTGTCAACCCCCTCGTGCAGCAGCAGTATGACGTCATTTACGGCCACTGGCCGGAGAAGTATGACGAGGTTGTGCTCACCGTCAACCAAAATAACGAGGTTTCCGATCTTGTGCTGTACGCTCTCGGCCTCAAGTCCAGCGGCTCGCTTTCCGACGATATGCAGACCTTCATCGACCAGGACAATCTCAACACTTCCATCGAAAGCTGGAGCTATGAGGAGATATGCGACCTCGTCGTGCGCTATATCTTCCCCGCCGACCAGTACAGCTACAGCGACGAGGACGGCGAGTTTGTCAACATGGCCGACGAAGAGCTCGGCCTCAAAACGCTTTACAAAAACGGCATGGACGTCAAAATCGTCGGCATAATCCGCCAAAATGAGGACGCCGTCTCCGGCATGATCACCGGCTCAATCGGCTATACTCACGCCCTTGTCGAGCACGTGGTCGAGGTCGCGGCGACCAAGGATCTTGTCCGCCGCCAGCTTGACGACCCCGCGCACGATGTTTTCAACGGTCTGCCCTTCCTTGAAAATGAGGACGAGGCGTTCTCCAACTCCCGCAAGACCGAGGCCGCCAAGGAGTACATCGCCGCCGCCAACGAGGAGCAGCTTGCCGACGTTTATGTTGACTTCATGTGCGTCCCGGAGGATGATTATGTCCAAGAGCTTGTCGACGAGCAGACTGAGGGCATGACCCGCGCCGACATTGAGGACATGGTGCTCGAAAGCTATCCGGAGTATTCCTCCATGCTCAGCAAGATGGACGACGACACCCTTTTTGACTACGTCGACCAAATGATCGCCGAGCAGGTCAAAGAGATTTATGCGTCCCAAATGGAGTCACTTTACCGCAATCTCTCCGACAGCAAGCTTGCCCATGAGTTTGAGCTGCTCGCCTTGGAGGATGACGATTATCTTTGGATTTACAACAACGCCATGCCGCCGGTGTACTCCGAGTCGACTTATAAGGAAAACCTAAAAAAGCTCGGCTATGTCGACCTTGACACCCCCTCCACCATCAACATTTACGTCTCCACCTTTGAGAACAAAGACGCCATCTCCGACGCCATCGAGCGCTATAATGACGCCGCCTCGGAAGATGACGAAATCAGCTACACCGACGTCGTCGCGCTCCTCATGAGCTCTATCACCACCATCATCGACGTCATCAGCTATGTTCTCATCGCGTTCGTCGCCATCTCCCTTGTCGTTTCCTCGATAATGATCGGCATCATCACCTATATCAGCGTCCTTGAACGCACCAAGGAAATCGGCATACTCCGCGCCATCGGCGCGTCCAAGCAGGATGTTTCCCGCGTGTTCAACGCCGAAACGTTCATCATCGGCCTCACCGCCGGTGCAATCGGCATCCTCGCCACGGTGCTCTTGAACATCCCGATTACCATGATTGTCCGCGACCTCACCGGCATCATGGTGCTCAAGGCGTCGCTGCCGTGGGTGGGCGGCGTCGGCCTCATCGTGATAAGCGTTGTGCTCACGTTCATCGCCGGCCTCATCCCGTCCAGCCTCGCCGCCAAGAAAGACCCCGTCGAGGCACTGCGCACCGAGTAAAACCAACCAAAACCAAGGCTGTCGGTATTACGCCGACAGCCTTGAACTATAATAACTATGTGAATCATCACACCGGGAGGCGTGACTATGGCAATTTCGGATTTCAAGCGCAAAAACGCACTCAAACGTGAGTGGGACGCGCTGATGAAAAGGGAACAGGCATATTTGACCCGGCAGAGCGGGCAAAAGGAGTCCGCACTCAACCGCCTGCTTGCCGACAAAGTGCCCGACAAGCTACAAGCGACGCTCGACGCCGCCTTTGAAAAGGCGTTCACGCTCGTTTTTGAAAAGGGCACAGGCATAATTGAGAAAACCTGCAACAAAACCGCGATTGAAAACCGCTACAAGCTCAACAGCTATGCCGACAATTTTTCACCCACGCGCAAGACCCTGCGCGCCTTTTCCAAGGACGCCAAGCGCGCGGGCGGCGTCAACCTGCTCATTTCCGGCGTGTCCGGCGTGGGGCTGGGGCTGTTCGGCGTCGGCCTGCCCGATATCCCGCTTTTCACCGCCATGCTCTTGAAAGCCGTTTACGAAATCTCCCTCAGCTATGGTTTTTCTTACGACACGCCGCAGGAAAAGTATTTCATTCTCCTCGTCATTGAGGGGACGCTTGCCCACGGTGAGCACCTTGACCGCGTCAACGCCGCGGCGGATGACTTCATCCGTGCGCCCCGCCTTGATGAAAGCACCCCGATGGAAAGCCACATCAAATCCGCCGCCGCCGGGCTATCAAAAGAGCTACTATACATGAAATTCCTCCAAGGCGCCCCCATCGTCGGCGCTGTAGGCGGCGCTTACGACGCCATATACATAAACCAAGTCGCAAGCTACGCAAGGATGAAGTATGAAAAACGATTTTTGTACGACAAAATGCGGGGGATACATGTACCAGATTGACGTGTGGCAAAATATTTGATATATTTATCATAAGGGAGGCGATACTATGCCGACAATATCCATGTTTCGTGGGATAAAGATATTCATGAATTGGCGTGAGCATCAACCGCCGCATTTTCATGCGACATACGGCGGGGATGAAGTGCTTGTATCTATACGCGAATTGGAAGTCTTGGAGGGTAGTATGCCCGGAAAGCAATTGAAAATGCTTTTGGGGTGGGCTGCATTTCATCAAGAAGAGCTTTTGGAAAACTGGGAGCTTGCAGAAAAGAACCAAGAGCTGTTTGAAATTGCCCCGCTCAAGTGAAACTGAGGCACGATTATGAAAACAGTTGAAGAATACATGGCAAAGGGCTTTGACAAGGCGACGGCGGAGTATTTTGCCGCCGGGCGGCGTAAAATTGTCGATGTCGAGCCGCAAAGTGACTTTGTCCTCAAGCTGACGTTCGACAACGGCGAGCACCGCGCGTATGATTGCCGCCCGCTTATCCAATCGAACACGGTTTTTGAAACTCTCAGTGATATGAGCGTTTTCCGCCGCGTGTACTTGGACGACACCAGTTGCGTCTCGTGGGACATTGACCCCAATATTGACAGCACCAAGGTGTGGAGCAATAAAATCGACCTCTCGTCTGATGGCTGCTATCTCGACAGCCGACCCATGATTTGATATGAATCGCCCCTGAGCATTGTGGCTCAGGGGCGAATTATCACATTGCTTCTATTTCTTTGAGATTATACTCATTTCCCGTGACGAGGAAGGTGTTGAAGC
>CAZUSM010000028.1:0-14347 GCA_964623675.1 uncultured Oscillospiraceae bacterium | reverse complement strand
ATAAAGAAACATTAACAAGCATGATTACAGCCGCGAAACGGCTGCAAATCGCACAATTTTTGCCAAGGAGGAACATCATGGTTAAATTTGCAGAGAGAATGAATGAAGTCAAGGCTTCCGATATCCGCGAGCTGCTCGCGCTTACCAACAAGCCGGAAATAATCTCCTTTGCCGGCGGTCTCCCCGCGCCTGAGCTTTTCCCTGTGGACAAGATTAAGGCCGCGACCGACGCCGTGCTCGACGAGAATGGCCGCGCCGCGCTTCAGTACGGCCCGACTGACGGCCTGCTCAGACTCAGAGAGCAGATTTGCGACCGCCTTCTTGCCAAAAACAGCATTCACACCACCCCCGAAAACATCATCATGACCGCCGGCAGCCAGCAGGGTCTTGACTTTGTGGCGCGTCTGTTCGTCAACCCCGGCGACGTGGTGCTGATGGAAAGCCCGTCCTATCTCGGCGCAATCAACGCCTTCAAGCTCAGCGAGCCGACCTTCCTCGAAGTGCCGACGGACGAAAACGGCATGGTCATGGAAGAGCTGGACAAAATCCTCGCCACCACCGACAATGTCAAGATGATTTACGTCATCCCCGACTTCCAGAACCCCTCCGGCCGCACTTGGCCGCTTGAGAGACGCAAAAAGTTCATGGAAATCGTCAACAAGTACGAGGTCATGGTCATCGAGGACAACCCCTACGGCGAGCTGCGCTACAAGGGCGAGTTCCTGCCCTCTCTCAAGAGCATGGACACCAAGGGTCTGGTCATCTACCTCGGCACGTTCTCCAAGATTCTCGCCCCCGGCTACCGCCTCGCGTGGATCTGCGCCAGCCACGAGGTCATTGAAAAGATAAACCTCATCGCCCAGGCGGCGGTTCTGCAAACCTCCACCATCTCGATGATGATCGTTTCCAAGTTCATTGACATGTTCGACCTTGACGCGCATGTTGAAACCGTCCGCAGTGCTTATGAACACCGCTGCGGCGTGATGATGGACGCGATGGCCGAGTACTTCCCCAAAGAGGTCAAGTACACCATCCCCGACGGCGGCCTGTTCACCTGGGCAGAGCTCCCCGATTATATCGACACCAAGGTCATGGCCACTCAGGCGCTCGCCCAAAACGTGGCTTATGTCCCCGGCATCGGCTTCTTCCCCAACGGCAACAATCATCACTGCATGCGCCTTAACTACTCCTGCATGCCCGATGACAGAATCGTTGAGGGCATCAAGCGCCTTGCCGACGTCATCAAGGCCAACCTCAAGTAATATTACGAACCCACGGCTTCCGACGGTCAAATCCGCCGGAAGCCGTTTTTTCGCAAAAAACTGTGGAAAACGCGCCGCGTATACATTATAATATAGTCACACACATCAACGGGAGGTGCGCCATGAAAAGATTGCTCGCCCTGCTCCTTTCGGCGGCGGGGCTGGTGCTGTGCGCCTGCGGCGTCGCGGCCGCGCCCACGGCGACGGCCACGCCGACCGACGGCATAGTGCGCACGGAGGTCACAGTCAAGGGCGTTTCGACCCTCAGCCTGTATAAAGACATCGTCACCCTCACGGATAACCCCGGCGGCGACGCGCTTTGCGCCGTCACATATCCTCAACTCGCCCTCTCCGAGGCGGACGCGGCGACCTATCCCGCGCTTTCGCGCGCCTTCGGCGCGCTCAACGCGGAGAGCGCCGCGAACAGCCAAGACTCTTATACCCGCCTCCTCGCCGCCGCCGACGCGGACATGCAGCGCCGCGCCGCCGCGCCCACGCCCGACCCCGCGACCGCCGCCGAGGACGCCGAAAGCGCGGAGTTTGAGATGTTTTATCGCCGCGATGACCTCACCGTGCCCCGCGCGGACAGCCGCGCCGTCAGCATACTTTACTCCATGACCAGCTTTTCCGGCGGCGTCCACGGCAACTATTATTATTACAGCACCAATCTCGACACGGCCAGCGGCCGCTCGCTGCTGCTTTCCGAGGTCGTCACCGATATGGCGAAATTGCGCACCATTTTGGAAAATAAGCTCCGCGAAACCTACCCCAAGGCCGACTTTACCGCTCTTGAGGACGCGCTCAACGGCTATTTTGCCGACCCCGCGTCGTTCACATGGACGCTCGACTATGAGGGGCTCAGCTTCTTTTTCAGCCCCGGCGAGCTTGCCGCCTTTGACGACAGCAAGCTGATCTGCACCCTGCGCTTTTCCGAGCTTGCGGGGCTGTGCGACGCGTATTACACCTCCGCCCCGACGGATTACGTCGTTCCGTTCACTGACGGGCGTGTGCTCAATCTCGACCTCAATGCCGACGGCGTCAGCGACGAGGTGAGCGTGGAAAAGGTTTATTCCGCCAAGGCCGACGAGATTGAAAAGCTCGTCATCACCGTCGGCGGCAGGGAATATGTGGCCAACACCCCCATGCTCGACTGCACGCTCTATCTCGTCAACATCTCCTCCGCGCGCTATTATCTCTATGTCAGCGCGCAAAACCTCACCGGGTACGGCTATGTCAGCGTGTATAAGCTCGACCGCTCCGGGGCGAGCCTCGTCGGCATGGTGTATGACAGCAGCCTCGACGCCGCAGGCTATGCCGACACTCTGCCCGGCGCGCCCCTTTTGACCAGCCCCGGCGCGTTCACCCTCGGCACGAGAATCCGCTATCTCGGCACGCTCACCGGCATCAAGACCTATTCCGTCGGGCTTGACGGCATGCCCGCCACCGACGACGCGTATTATTCCCTCTCCGGCGCAGAACCGCTCACGCTCAAATCCCAGCTCGTCACCGCCACCATCGACGCCGCCGGCAGCGGCACGTTCGCCGCCGCCACCATCAACCCCGGCACGCGCATGAGCTTTTTGCGCTCAGACGGCGCGGGCGCGCTCGACATGGTCACGGACACCGGCGTCTATTGCCGCCTCTATGTCAGCGGCAGCCCCGGCGCGCAATACGTCAACGGTATGCCCGCCGCCGACCTCTTCGACGGCATGGCCTCCGCCTGACGCATGAACAATTTACGGCTCTGACACAGCAAAATGTGAAAAAAGCCGTCATAACGCGAATTATTTACATAACAATGTTAATATTGCGTTAAGATTTTTGCGACGATTAAAATATTAACGCGATTTACTGAAATTCCCTTGAAATCATTTTTTCACGGGAGTAAAATAAAACCATAGAATATATAACAGAAGGATGTTGCGATTGAATGCCCACCGTCGTGGCCACGACGGGCATCTTTCTGTGGAAAGATGACAATGCTTTCGCAGCCCGACCCTCGGCGGGGGCGGGCGGGCGAGTGCGCATTAAAAAAGGAGGGGAACGCATGAAAACACGGCTTTCAAGGCTCTTTTTGGGCGTGTTTGTGTTTTGTTTTGTTGTGTCGACGGCAGCGGGCGGCGTCGCCTTTGCCGATGAGGGTGTGCTCGACACAGGGGCGTCCACCGATCCCGGTGCGATAACGACATTGCTTTCCGCCGCGCCGACTGTCCCCGCTGTCACCGCGCCCGAAGACACCACCGTCACCACCGGCAGCGGCACACCCACCGACCCCACTGTCACCACCACGACCGCCACCGACGTCGACAAAGACACCGGCACCACCACGACCACCACCGACACCAGCAAAACTTGGCAGGGCGACGGCGAGAGCGGCGGCAACATCACCGGCCAAGAAACCGGCCATGACACCGAAAAACACGACAAAGACGGCAAACTCATCGACGCGCAGGGCACAGCCACCGGCGAGGAGACCGACACCAAAAAAACCGAAACCGGCAACGGCGATGGCGAGTCCGTCACCATAGACAACGGCAAGGGCACGGCAAGCGACGGCAAAAAAATTGAGTCCGAAGTGCCCGAAATCACAGTCGACCTTCAGCCCGGCGACACGGGCGACAAGAGCGTCACCGAGACGGAGACCGCGAACACTTGGTTTGATGAAGACAGCCTCAACCTGCCCGACTGGGTGCGCCAAAAGGGCGAGGACGGCGCTGTCACCTGGGCGACGGACAACCGGGGCGAGGACGGCGGCACAGTCACCGACATCACCGTCACCACCGGCACAATGGACGACTCCGGCAAAACCGCCACCAGCTATGTCCGCACAGTCACCGCGCCCGACGGCAGCACCAGCACCGAAACCGTCCGCTGTGTCCGCGACGCGGCGGGGCGCATCGTCGGCTATGACATAGAAACCATGCGCGTTGAAACCGCGCCCGACGCGGGCCCGACGCCGCCCGACGCGTCCTCTGCCTCCGGCGCGCAAAGCGCCGAAAGCACCGCCAAAACAAGCACAGTCACCTCCGTTGAGCTGCCCGCAAAGCCCACTGCCGCCGTCACGGATTATTATGACGACGGCTCGGTCAAAAACGGCGAGGTCGTGCTCGAACTGTGCGACGCGGACGGCAACGTCATCGGCTATACCGTCGTCACGAAGAAGGACGGCGTCACCGTGTCCTGCGCCGAGCCTGTCCTCGGCCGCTACGTCGTCACCACCACCGTCGAGGAGGATTTGGGTAACGGCCTGAGAAAGCGCACCACCACCAAAACCTATTCCACCCGCATTGACATATCCGCCGAAAGCGGCTCGGTCGGCGCAGGCGAGCGCAGTCTCACCGGCTGGATGGACTCGGTCAGCGGAAGCGACACCAACGGCAAGCTGGAGGGCACGTTCGTCCCCGGCAAGGAGAATGACAAAACACATACAACGGATTTTGAGAACGATCTTTTCAACCGCTTAAAGACCGATATAGAAGACTACGACACAGACGAAGATGCCCCGCGTATTCAATACCTCGGTGAAATCAGCCTTGAAAGCGCCATACGCGTGAGCGCGTATGCAAAGAATGATAACGACAACGGATACCACTCGATAACAAGCGGTCAGGCGCATATTTTCATACTCCGGGATGGACCGGACACACAGGATAAAAACGCCAACAGGTATTACGTTTATTGCTGTGACTATGACACCTTGGCAAATCACGGCGTGAGCTATAACGTGCAGCGCCTTGAGGACGCGAATTATTACAGCCATACAAACAACGAGGGCAAGGCGAAAAACCAAATCCGTTCCATCGTCCTCAACGGCTATTGGGGCGTTGAAAACAAAGGCGGCGCTGAAAACCCCACCCCCGGCAGCTTGGACGCGTTCAAGAAAATGCTGCTTGACAACGGTGCAATCACAGCCGATCAGGCCGCAAGCCTGACCGACGGCATGGCGCTCACCGCCACTCAGGCCGCAATATGGTACTACGGCAGCAGCGACCATAATCAATCTCTCAGTACTACCGATATCGTCGGCGTATATTGCGCAGGGTATAAAAATGGAGACTTAGTTAAAGAAGGAGAAGTAAACGAATATGGAGAAAAGATTGAGGTAGATGCTTTCAAGGCCAAAAAAGCAATCGTAAACAAGATATACCAATATCTCATCAACGTTGACGACAAGGGCTTGCCCGGACGCAAAGCCACGGCGGACAACAGCCTCATGCACGCCGGCGATTTCGCCCAAAACCTCAAGCTCACCGTCGGCGCAAAAGATGCGAACGGCGATTATGACACCACCATCACCTTCTCCATGGCCGAGATTTCCTCCGCCACGAAAAATGACCTCGTCGTGTACATCAAAAACAACGACACCACCCTCTACGGTTATCGCCTCTGCGGCGACGGCAAAAACGATGCCGCAAACAACATCAAAACCGCGACAAAGAACCTCGACGGCACTTATACGCTTGAGCATGTCTTTCTCCCCGGCGGGACGAATGTCAATCTCAAGCTCAATCTCAGCGGCACACAGGTCATCGAAAACGGCGCGCTGCTTTTCTCTTGCACTCAAGGTTACACGGCCGGCCAGACCTTCATCGGCGGCGGCATGTACACCAAGGATATAGATTACTCCGTCAACTTCGGCTTTGAGGTGCATGACCCGGCTGTCCTGCTCGCCTCTACCGCCGCAACCACCGGCATGGAAAAGCTGGAATGGTCGTCCGAATACCACACGTATGAGCCCGACGACGACGGCGACAGCGACACCAACATCACCGACGACAAGCCGGAGCTTCCGCGCAACACCGACGTGCCCAAAACCGGCGACAGCCTTTGCGCCGTTGAGCTTGCGCTCGCCCTCGGCGCGCTGGTCAGCCTCGTTTTTGCCGCGGCGTTCATCGCGCGCGCAAAGAAAGCCGAAAGCTGATGAGAAACGGCGGCAAAAAGAAATATATCATGCTCGCGGCGCTGTCGCTGGGCGTGTTCGCGCTGCTCGCGGCGCTTTTGGCGGCGAGCGCGCTTCTCCGCCGCGCCGAGCGGGAAAGCTCGGCGCAGCTTGCCGCGCTCTACTCCGCGCCCGCCGCGCCGACGCAGAGCGCCAACCAATTCGATAACGCCGACGGCGCGGGGGATATCCCACCGCGCTTTTCGGCCTTGTGCGAGATGAATCCCGACTTCATCGGCTGGCTTCGCGCGGGCGGGGTGGTCGATGAGCCCGTGGTTTATCGCGACAATTCGTTTTATCTCACCCACGGCTTCCAAGGCCAACCAAGTCACAGCGGCACAGTCTTTGCCGACGAGCAAAACGCAAGCTGGCACAGCGACGATTACGTCATTTTGTATGGCCACAATATCCGCGGCGGCGACCGCTTTTCGCGCCTTTCAAGCTATAAAGACCCGCAGTTTGCCGCCCAAAACCCCGTCATCGAGTGGGACACCGTCCGCTCCGGCGACGCGCCGTGGCAATACGCGGTTTTCGCCGCGTTTGACGCGTCCATGCTGCCCGATGACGACAATTTCTTTTTCCTCCGCCGCTTTGATGAGCTTGACGCGGGCGGGGCGGAGGCCATGCAAGACCTCATCGACGAGGTGCGCGAGCGCTCCTGCATTGACGTGCCGCTCGACGTCGCGCCGGGGGACGCTATTCTCGCCCTCGTCACGTGCAGCTATTCCGATTCCGACGGGCGGCTGATGGTTTTCGCCCGCGCCCTGCGCGACGGTGAAACCGCCGACGATATCCCCCGCGCCGTCACTCCGGGCGAGGGCGCTTGACCCCGGCATGTTCAGAAAAAAGTTACAAAATATTCAGATTATTAAACTCCATCTTTGCGCGCGCCGTGATATAATACAGTAAAATCATCTTGAAAAAGGCGGGACGAACTTGGAATTCAACAAGAAAAACACAAAGCGCGTCATGCTCATCATTCTCTTCACGCTGCTGGTTTACTGGGGGCTGCACAACGCCGCTCAGCTTTTAGGGCTTATCCGCGCGCTGTTGAAGCTCCTCAGCCCGTTCATAATCGGGCTGTGCCTGGCGTTTGTGATGAATTTGCTGCTGTGCCCGTTGGAGCGCGCGTGGGACGATGTTTTTGAAAACAGCAAGGGCGCGGCCAAGACCAAGCTCAAGCGCCCGGTGTGCCTCGTGCTGGCGTTCGTGATTTTTTCGGGCTTGATCAGCACCCTGTTTTTCGTCCTCATTCCGCAAATTTCCGCCACCGCATCCACCATTTCCGAAAAAGTGCCCGAAGCGATTATGAAAACGGAAGTATGGTGGGCGAACATCACGGCCTTTTTCGCCGAGCACAACGTGGTTTTGCCCTCGTTTGACTTAGAGCCTGAGCGCATCGTCAAAACCATCAGCGACTTCATGGCCGAGCAGGGCGAAATGGTGTTCGGCAAGACCATGGACATCACCATTTCCATCTTCTCCGCGCTCATCAACCTCATTCTCGCGCTGGTGTTCTCGCTGTACGTGCTCGCGCAGAAGGAGCGCCTCGCGCGCAACTCCAAGCGCCTGATGTACGCCGCGCTGAAAAAGCAGACCGCCGACCGCCTTTTGGAGCTGCTGCGCCTGACGGGGGACACGTTCTCCCGCTTCGTCAGCGGCCAGGTCACCGAGGCTTGCATTCTCGCCACGCTCTGCTTCATCGGCATGTCCATTTTCCGCATGCCCTACGCGCTGGTGGTGTCGTTCGTCATCGGGTTCACCTCGCTCGTGCCGATTTTCGGCGCGTGGGTGGGCGCGATTGTGGGCGCGTTTCTCATCGTGTTCGTCAGCCCCATCAAGGCGCTTGCCTTCGTCGTTTTCCTGCTCGTTCTCCAACAGCTTGAGGGCAATATCATCTACCCCAAGGTCGTCGGCAAGTCCGTGGGTCTGCCGGGGATATGGGTGCTCGCGGCGGTCACGATCGGCGGCGGCCTGTTCGGCGTGGGCGGCATGCTCTTCGGCGTGCCCATATTCTCGATTATTTTCACGCTCATGACCGAGTTTGTCCGCTCGCGCGCCGATCGCATCCCGCCCGAACCGGACACCGAAACCAAGCCCGAAGCCGAAACTCCCGACGAAAAGTGATTCCATTTGCCCTGCCAAATCATCAAAATAATTGTTATTTTCCGCGCGACATAAGCCGCGCGGAAAATTTATGCCCCTTTGGCGAAAAATGCTGTTGTGTTCTTGCCAAAGATGGAGTAATATGTATATGTAAGGCTTAAAACAACTTGAAAACGACTACGGAGGACAACGCCATGAACCCCTTGAAAAAGAAATACGTCAAGCCCCATTATAGCCGCAACGTTACCATCGCCCTGACGGTGGTGCTGGCGGTGCTGGTTGTTGTCCTCGCGGTTGTCATCGCGCTTCAGGCGCGTCAGGCGCGCGCCGAGCGCGGCGAGCTGCCCTCCGCCGCGCAGCAGGCCGACGTCGCCCCCACGCCGGGGCTTGACCCCGCCGTGGCCGAGGCTCAGACCGCCGCCGAGGCCGCCAGCGCCGAGGAGGACGCGGCCAAGCGCGCCGCCGAGGCCGAAAAACTCAGCGCTTATCAAAAGCTCGCCAAGGGCTATGACGTCAAAATGCTCGTCATGGGCGACTCCGTGATTGACGGCACGGGCGCCTCCGCCGAGGATAAAACCTGGTACGCTCAGCTTGAAAAGCACATCAACGAAAAATACACCGCCTCCACCGGCGCGGCGTTCACCGTGGAAATCGCCGCCGGGCCGGGTCACTCGCTGTTCCCGGATTTGATGAGCGTGCGCGAGGGCGACCTCGCCTCCGACTGCGACCTCGCCGTCCTCTGCTACGGCCATGAGGACGCGGTGCTGGGCTTCGGGCCTTATTATGAGGTGCTCGTCCGCTCCATTCTCGAAAAGAACCCCGACTGCTCCATCATTTTCGTCCTCGAAGCCACCGAGGGCGGCCACTCCGAAAGAATGGTCGACGCCGAGGGCATCAGCGCCTACTATTCCATCCCCGTGGCGGACACCTTCGGCCCGTACTATGCCCTCGGCATGAAGGGCTTCTTCGGCGCGTTTGCCGACGGCGTTCACCCCAACGACCAAGGCCACGGCATCTACTTTGACGCCATCAGCGCCGCCATTGACGACGCCGTCGCCGCCGACGCGGGCAAGCACGAGCTGCTTGAGCCTTCCTCCGAACAGGCCAAGCGCTTTGAAAACATCGAGTATATCCCCGCCTCCGAGTTCACCCGCGTGGACGATATCAGCTATTCCGTCGAGTATCTCAATGACGACAAGACCCCGCGCACCATCATGGTTGACTGCGGCTTTGACATCAACCGCGACAACACCAAGGTCATCGCCGATGATATCCTTTATAATCTCCCGCGCGGCACGGGCATTCACGACACCGTCAACGGCGACAGATATCTCTTCACCGCCTCCACCGAGCTTGTCGTGACCAAGTCCCTCGGCGTCCGCCTCAAGGACAAAACCCTCGCCGACGACTTCAACGGAGTCTATCTGATATGGCAGACCCCGGAGGAAACCGAGACTAAATAAGAAAATTAAAAAATCAGCAAAAAGCCGAAACATTTTCCCCCTTTGAAACGTTTATATAAGTAGAGAGTCAACACGAAAGCTTATAAAAACGGAGGCGGAAAAATGAAGAGGCTTTTTGCTTTTTTGCTGTGTTTTACAACGGCGCTGCTGTGCGCTTGCGGCGCGAGCCGCGCCGCCGCGCCCGACGCGCCCGACAACGCGCCCACCCTCGCCGAGGGCAGCCACGGCGCGGAGGCCGCGCCCATTGTCCGCACGCAGGAAACCGCAGACGCTCAGCGCATCGAGCGCGCGGAAAAAGACGCCGCAGAGAAAAGCGCGGGCGAAAAGGAGTTCATGGACAGCGTTTTCGCGCCCGTGGGCAAGCTCTATTTCAAGCAAAACGAGCTTGACGCCTTCCGCGCGCTCGACCAAGCGGCGGAGCACACCTTTGCCGTTCAGGATTTTTTCGGTGCGAAAACCGACGCGCGCCTTGAACGCTATGACGAGATGACCGCCCTGCAGTTTGACCTCATGCAGCAGTATCAGCAGGCGGAAAACGGCGAAACCCTGCCGGGCGAGCACGACTTTGACCGCAGCGCCTATTTCGTCAGCCACAGCCAGTATCCGAATGAGGCGGCGCTCTCGCACCTGCCGCGCGAGTGGTTTGAGAGTGCGCAAGCAGTCGCGGATTATTTCTCCACGGAGTATGATTATGTCCAAATCCTCGCGGTTTATAATGTTTATGTGATGCAAACCGCCAAAACCTTTGCCGACCTCGGCTGCAAAACCGAGGTCAGGCGGTACAGCGCGTCCGTTGACGGCGAACAGGCGAGCAGCGACATCTGCCTTGTCACCACCACGCCCGAACACCTGTGGGAAATCTCCGACAAGGTCGAGCCGCTCTGCCTTGTCGAGGACGCGTCCGACGCCCTGCGCGAGTGCTTTGACGAGCTGATGTGGTCATCGGAGGGGTGAAAATGCCGAAAAAAGATAAGCTGGCCGCGCGCTTGCGGCGCGGCGACACGGCGGCGCTGGAGGAGCTGATTGAGCTATATACGCCTTACGCCTACGCCGTCGTGGAAAACGTCCTCGGCGGGGTGCTGGGCGAGGAGGACGCCGAGGAGCTGGTGGCCGATGCGTTCACCGCGCTCTGGTATAACCGCGCCAACGTCCGCGACGGCGCGATAAAGCCGTATCTCGCCGCCATCGCGCGCAACAAGGCCAAGTCCCGCCTGCGCGCCCTGCGTATCTCCGAGCCCTTGGAGGACGATATCCCCATCGCCGAGCTTAATCTCCCGGAGGAGAAGTACATCCTCGACGAGCTTGCCGACATCGCCCGTCGCGCGGTGGAATCCCTGCCCGAACCGGATTGCGAGATTTTCAAGCGCCATTATTTTCTCTATCAGCGCACCGAGGACATTGCCGCCGCCCTGCGTCTGCCCGGCGCAACCGTGCGCACCAAGCTCGCCCGCGGCAGAAAGCGCCTCAAGGCGTATCTTGTGGAAAGGGGTTATGATTATGACAGTGTATATAACTGACCTGTGCGCCGCGCTGTGTCCGGCTGATGTGGACATCGGCCGCGTGGACGCCCTGCGCACCGCGCGCGTCAAGTCCGCCGTTTTCGATAAGCTCGGCATGGACGCGCCCGGCGCGGCCAATGCCCCCAAAGCGCCCTCGCGCCGCATGAGGAAAAGCGCGCGCGTCGCGCTCATCGCCGCCGTCATCGCCGCGCTTTTGGGTGCGACGGCCTACGCCGTCTCCGCTTTCACCCTCAACCGCCGCGACGTCGAGCCGGATGAGGTCGTCACGGGGTACTGGACGTATCTCGATGAAACCGGCGCCGTCGCCGAAAGCCAAAAGTGGAGCTATCCCCACGCCGGCATGGTTTTCACCTTCTCCGGCGCGGACTCGGCGTATAACAAGCCGGAATTCCGCTGCTTTTACCTGCCGAACGAGCCCACCGAGGGCATCACCGACGAAAACGGCTGGACAACCAACCTCGCCGGCACGCCGCCCACGGGGCACAGCTTCCCTTATTGCATCACGGCCTCGAACGTCCCTGCCGGCAACTGCCAATATGTCATCAACGGCAAGGCCGAGCTTGTCGACGAGACCGATTGGGGCGCGTGGCACGTGATGAAAATCACCTCCGACTACTCCGAGCATGACGGCTTCGAGTTTGACAACGACCGCGTCAATTATATCATCCTCTTTGACGCCGCCCGCGGCTATTTTGTCAATATCCGTGGCACGTCCGACATGGAAACCCTCGACCACATCGCCCGCGACATGGAAATCCGAGAAAGCGCCACCCCCTACAGCCCCAACCCCAACCTGTCCGAAACCATAGCCATCCTCGAACCCGGCCGAGGGTGAGAAAAAACCGCGCCGCCACCCGGCGGCGCGGTAATCCTATCAGACGCCGCTGACGTTGAGGTTTCGAGAATCGTTGCGTCCTGTTCGCAAATGGCGCTCTACGTACCCCGCACCAAACCCCGACCGCGCCTCGCGGCGCGGCAATCCCTTCAGTCAGCCTACGGCTGACAGCTCCCCTTGACACTCAAGGGGAGCCAAGACGCGGACGAAATCTGCAACTACTATTGCACAAATGTGTTTGCTTGAGCCCGTGTTCACACTAAAATCAGAACTTTCAACCCCAAATCAGCCACGCGGACGGCAACCTGCCGCCCGCTTCTGCGCACCCTTGTTTGCACCCAATTTCTATTAGAACACTAAGGCTGAAATTACGCTCCAAAGGCTTCCCCTCTGGGGAAGCTGTCAGCGGCAAGGCCGCTGACTGATGAGGCCGCGCCAACGGCGCGGTTTGCCCTTGCGCCGTACTCCGTCCAATACCAATCCCAACTAGAACACCAATCAAAAACCCACGAAAAAGGCTTCCCTTGCGCACCAAGGGAAGCTGTCGCCGCTTTGCGGCGACTGAAGGGATCGCCCGCGCCGCAAGGCGCGGTAGGGTTTTTACACCGTACTTTGCATTACGCCAATCTCAATTAGAACAGCCGTCCGCCACGCTCCGTATCTTGGCTCTCTCTTTGAGAGAGCTGGCTCGGCGTAGCCGAGACTGAGAGAGTCCAACCGCGCCGCCACCCGGCGGCGCGGTCTGCCTTTACCACCGCACTTCGTTCTGCTCCGATCCCAATCACCCCCCGCCTAAACGCGTTTCCCCTCCACGAACCAATAGTGCTTGAGCGTTTCGGGCATCATTTCATACAGGGCGTCGGCGGCCTCGTCACAGCTTATCTCGTACTGCCCGCATGTCCACTTTTTGTACATGTAGCTTATCCCGTAGCAAAACACGTCGATTTGCAGCCGCTCCGTCGGGGTGTAGCCCTGCCCGGCGCGGTTTTGCTTGGTTATGCTCTCTGCAATCTGCATGGAATAAGTGTAGATATAATTTTCAAACGAGTTGACGCCGGTGGACTTGAACGCGCGGCGCAGGTGCTGCCAATTGTGGCGCGCGGCGTAAAAAAGATGATAGTACAAATCCCGGTAGTTGCCGCACTCCTCCAAGCGCAGACAGCCGTCCAGCAGCTCCTTGTAGTTATAATTCATCACGTCGTATTTGTCCTTGAAATAGCGGTAAAACGTCGCCTTGCTGATTTCTGCCTCCTGCGCGATGTCGGCGGCGGAGATGCGGTCAAACTCCTTGACCGCGATGAGGCGGTTGAACGCCTCCACTATGCCCTTTTTCGTCCGTTCTATCATTATTGCCCCTCCCAAACCAATGAGACGATATGCCCATATTGTATCATAATGAGACTGGAATTCAAGTCTGTATCATCACTTTTTTAACAAACGGTGATATCATATACTCATGATTTTTATTTGGAGGGATACACAGATGGCACAGCACGTATTCACACCGGGCGAGAGCGCCTGCATGGAGGAATATTGGCGCGAGAGCAGCAAAACGCCGCGAAAAAACCTCATCAAGCTTGTGCGGCATATAAACATGCTCAATCCGTTTCCGAACGAAAAGTCTTGGGAGTACATATTTTTTGACCGCATGCTCACCGACGAGATGGTGGACTTCCTGCTGAAAATGAAGCTGCGCACGCCGTATTACATCAAGGATTTGGCCGCGCTTGAGGGCATGGAGCTTGAAGCCACGGCTAAGCTCGCCGATGAAATTGCGCACATCGGCATCATCGAGTACACCAGCGACGATGACGGTGTTGACATGGTCTTGCTCCCGGTTTTTGCGCCCGGCTCGATGGAGACCACCACCATGGAGGTCTGGCGCACGGACAAATACCCCGAAATCGCGCCCGCTTTCACCAATTATATACTCGACCTGCAAAAGAAGATCGCGCCCTTTGTGCCGATGGGTTCGGCCTTGATGCGCGCGATTCCCGTTGAAAAGGCGATTGAAAACGAACCCAAGCGCGTGAAGTACGAAGAGGTGTCCTACTGGCTGGACAAGGCCGGGGACAGCATTGCCATAGCCCAGTGCGAATGCCGCCGCCTGCGCCGCATGGTGGGCGAGGGCACGGCGGACTTGGAGGGCGAATGGTGCATGGAGCTCGGCAAGTACGCCGAAAGCTGCATCCGCATGGGCAAGGCGCGCCGCATCAGCCGCG
>CAZUSM010000027.1:0-14875 GCA_964623675.1 uncultured Oscillospiraceae bacterium | reverse complement strand
ATGGACGCGAAAAGCGACAGCACCGCCAGCACCGCAGAAAACGCGAACAGCACCGACGCGAAAAGGACGTTTGAAACGCGCTTCATCCGCCCTTATACCCTCTCCGCCACGCGGAGCTTCGCGCTTCTTGCGCGCGGGTTTGAGCTTATTTCGTCCTCGCTCGGCAATATGGGCTTGCGGCAGACACTTTTGAGGGTCTTTTTGAAGCCGCAAGTACATATTGGCGCCTCTCTTGGGCAGGTGCAGCCGTTTTCCTTGGCCGCAATACCCACTTTGACAATTCTGTCCTCAAGAGAGTGGAAACTGATCACGCATAATCTGCCGCCGAGATTGAGCTTGTCGGGGGCAGTGTACATGAGCGCGGCAACAGCGCCCAGCTCATCATTGACGGCGATGCGAATCGCCTGGAAACAGCGCTTTGCCGGGTGCTGCTTTTCGCGCAGGGCGGCGGCGGGAAGCGCGGATTTTATAATGTCCACCAGTTCAAGCGTGGTCTCGATGGGCTTGTTTTCACGTGCAGCGGCAATGGCGGCGCTGATGCGCCGGGCATACCGCTCCTCGCCGTAATCCCAAAAGATTCTGTCCAGCCTGTCGGTGGTGTAGTTATTGACAATGTCATAAGCGGTGAGGCCGCCGGAGCGATCCATGCGCATGTCAAGGGGCGCGTCGTTCATATAAGAAAAGCCGCGCTCGGCCTCATCAAGCTGTGGCGAGGAAACGCCGAGGTCGAAAAGCATTCCGTCAACGCCGGAAATGCCCAAATCATCGAGTATCGCACAGGTGTCGGAAAAATTGCCGTGCACGAGCGTGACGCGGTCGGAAAACTCCGCAAGACGCTTCCCGGCGCGCTCAATGGCGGTTTCGTCGCGGTCAATGCCGATGAGGCGACCTGTCGTCAGGCGCTTTGCGATTTCATACGAGTGCCCGCCGAGGCCGAGTGTGCCGTCGACATATATCCCATCGGGCTTTATGTTCAGGTTTTCAATGCATTCGTTGAGCAGTACGGAAACATGCTTGGGTGTGTCCATCAAAACTCCAGCTCCTCCATCACGGCGGCGATATTTTCGGGCGTGGTTTCCTCGGCGAATACGCTGCTCCACGCCTCGCTATCCCACAGCTCCGCGTGGTTGTTGCAGCCGATCACCGTCACCTTTTGCTTAAGCGACGCGAAGTCGCGCAAGTTTTGCGGAATGAGCGCGCGGCCTTGGCTGTCAAGCTCACAGCGCGCGGCGTGGGCAAAAAGCGGGCGCATTTTGCGTTGCTTGATATACGGCATGGCGCTGACCTTGTCGGAAAGAGCCTTCCAGTTTTCGCTGCTGTAGGCGCAAAGGCATTTGTCCATCGACAGCGTCACATAAAAAACATCCCCCAGCTCATCGCGCAGCTTGGCCGGAATGAAAAGCCGCCCTTTGCTATCCAGAGAATGTTGATACTCGCCAGTCATGGAATTTACCCCTTTCGCCTGTTCATTTGCGCCATTTTGCACCACAATTACCCACCGTGTGTTTATATTATAGATGTGGTTCACATAAAATGCAAGTAATATTTTTTGACTTTTTTTGAATCAATTTGTAGCTTTTTAACCAAAATAATGCTGAAAACGCCCTGACAGCAATATATACCGCTGTCAGGGCGTTGGGACAACTATATGTAGTTATTTGCGCCGTCAAGGTTCTCTTTGAATCTTGGTTATGGGCGCGCCGCCTTGGCGCTTTGCGGCGGGGGCGGGCTGTGCGCGGCGAGGCTCTTGCGCCTGTGCGGGGGCTTGCTGGGGCTGTGCGGGCGCGGTTTTGGCCTTGACCGGGGCGGACTGAGCCTCAGCCGGTGCGGCGGCAGCCGCCGTTGCGCCGCCCATGGAGTTGAAGGCGCTGTGTGCGCTTTGAAGCTTTTTCAGTGCCTCGCTCACGCATTCCTCGGACTGCTTCATAATGTCGTCGACATACTCGGCGGCGACGCGGCGAAGCTCTTTGGACTTGGCCTCGGCGGAGTTTATCATCTCGGCACTTCTTGCGCGGGCGATGCGGACGACCTCTTGCTCCTCAATCATGGCCTTGGACTTTTCCTCGGCGCTCTTGCGCATGGCCTCGGCCTCGCGCTTGGCGTTGCCGATGAATTCATCGCGCGCGGAGACAAGGCGCTTGGCCTCGGCCAAGGCGCTGGGCAGGTTGGCCTTGATCTCGTTGATGATGTCAACGGCCTTTTCGCGCTCAATTATGCATTTGTCATTGCCGAGGGGGACGCCCCAAGCCTCGGTGACCATGCCGTAAAGAATATCAAGGAGTTCTATAATGTCGGTGCTGTTATCCATCAATCATTCCTCCATTGCAAAGCTTTGTTTTGAATATCGCCAATTATTTCATTCGGCACAAAACCGGTCAGATCCGCGCCGTATTTCGCCATTTCGCGCACCATGGATGAGCTGAGAAACGTGTATTTGGAGCTGGCCGTCAAAAACATGGTCTCCATGTCGGGGTTAATCTTTTTGTTCAAAAGATCCATCTGAAATTCATAATCGAAATCAGACGCCGCGCGAAGCCCTTTCACGACGGTCACGCCGTCATATTGCTTCGCGTACTCTGCCAAAAGCCCGTCCGGGGTGTCCACGCGGACGTTCGGGTATTTCGCCACCGCGCGGCGAACCATGTCCGCGCGCTCTTCCACGGAGAACATCGGCGAGGTTTTCGAGGCGTTTTTCATCACGCACACCACCACCTCGTCGAAAATCTTGGCCGTGCGGCGAATGATGTTGAGGTGGCCGAGGGTGATCGGGTCAAAGCTGCCGGGGCAAATTGCAGTGCTCATGTGTTGTCTCCTGCCGATTGGGGCGATTTCACGTATTTGCAGAGCTTGACCTTGCCATAGCGGTATTCGCGGATTTTTGCATAAGGTGCGGTCATCTCAGGAAGCTCCCTTTCGCGGGCGGCTTCACATATTATTATACCACTATCCGACAATATGTCAACCGAATTGATGATTTTCAACACTTCATCATACACGGGCGAGGCATACGGCGGGTCGATGAGAACAAGGTCGAATTTCCCCGCTGAGCGAAGAAAGCTGACGGCGTCTGTCTGCATAACCGTGCCCGTCAGGCCGCAGGTTTTGAGATTCGACTTGATGATTTTCACCGCCGCGCTGCTTTCGTCGACGAACACGCATTCCGCCGCGCCGCGGCTGAGGCATTCAATGCCGAGCTGACCCGTGCCCGCAAAAAGGTCGAGCACGCGCCGCCCCTCGATGTCAAACTGGATGATGTTGAAAAGCGCTTCTTTGACATTATCCGTCGTTGGGCGAATGTCGTAATTATCCGGGGTTGTCAAGCGTCTGCCGCGAGCCGTGCCGGTTATAACTCTCATTTTTCCTCTCCCCTGTCGTTGTGGAAATAATCATATATGGCGTTTGCCGCGTTCGTGGGCACGACGAGGCGGAGAGTGTCCACGCTCGCCTCTTTCACGGCCTTGACGGATTTGAAGTATTTCATCAGCTCTGCCCGCCGCTTCGGCCCAACTCCGGGGATTTTGTCCAGCGCGGAGACATAGCCCTCATTGCGCAGTGCGCGCTGATACTCGATGGCAAAGCGGTGCGTCTCCTCTTGAATTCCGCCGACAAGCGCGAACACCGCCGGGTTGGCATTGATGCCGATTTCGTGCCCGTCGGGAGATATGAGCGCGCGTGTGCGGTGGCGGTCATCCTTGACCATGCCGAAGGTGGGGACAGTCAGCCCCAGCTCATTGAGCGCGTCCACGGCCATTTTGGCGTGGTTTTCGCCGCCGTCGATGAGCAGAAGCTCCGGCAGGGGCGAAAAGCTTTCGTCGCCGTCGACATAGTGCTTGAAGCGGCGATAAACCGCCTGACGCATGCTGGCATAGTCATCGCGAATGGGCATGTCTTTTATGCGGAACTTTTTATACGCGCGCTTGAGCGGCTTTGCGTTGACGTGCACCGTCATCGCCGCGACTATGCCCGTGTCGCCGAGGTTTGAAACGTCAAAGGCTTCGATGCGCTCAGGAAACGCATCAAGCTCCAGTGCCTTTTGAAGCCATTCAAGGGTCTTGCTCGCGCGCTGGGCGGCGGTTGTGCGGCGTTGAATCTCCTCGCGTGCGTTCAGGGCGGCGCTTTCAATGAGCCGCATGCGCTCGCCGCGCTTGGGGGTGTCGATATATATTCTGCGGCCACTCGTTTCGCTCAAAAGCTCTTCAAGCACCTCGCGCGAGTCGATGTCGCACGGCAAAAGCACGGACTTCGGCCAGCCGCCGCGATGCGCCGTGTAGTATTGCAGCACAAGGTCTGCGATGGCCTCGTTGTCGTCCTCCAGCGGCTCGTCCATCATTTCAACGTCCTTGCCGACAAGGTCGCCGTTGACGAAGTGCAGCACCACAAAGCAGGACTTCGCCCCGCGCGCAAAGCCGATGGCGTCGGTGTCGGCAAAGGCGGTGGATATGACGCGCTGCTTGTTCGCCAGGCTTTCCACCGCGCGTAGGCGGTCTCTCAGCTCGGCGGCGGCCTCAAAGCGAAGCTCATCCGAGGCAAGCAGCATTTTGTCCGTCAGTTCCTTGGTCAGCTCGTCGCTTTTGCCCTCGAATATCAGCGCGGCCTGCGCAATGCGGCGGCGGTATTCCTCGCCGTCCGGCTCGCCGCGACACCACCCGGCGCAAACGCCCATTTGATAGTTCAGGCACGGGCGTTCCTTGCCGATGTCGCGCGGGAACTTTTTGCCGCATTGCGGCAAAGAAAGCGCCTTGCTGACGGTTTCGATTATCTCATGCGTCTGTCCCCTGCCGCCGAACGGCCCGAAATAGCGCGCGCCGTCTTTAGCTTGCTTGCCAACGAGCGTGATGCGCGGGTACTCGCTTTTCGCGTCGAGGCGGACAAAGGGATAGCCTTTGTCGTCCTTCAAGAGGATATTATACTTCGGCTTGTGGCGCTTGATGAGCGAGTTTTCCAACACGAGCGCTTCAAACTCACTCCCCGCAACAATCACGTTGAAATCGCGAACCTTTTCCACCATGGCGGCGACCTTGGGCAGGTGCTCGCCGTGGAAATAGCTCGACACGCGGTTTTTCAGCTTTTTTGCCTTGCCGACGTATATGACCTCGCCGTGCTCGTCGAGCATGATGTAAACGCCCGGCAAGAGCGGCAGATTATTCGCTTTTTCGCTGAGGGTTTCGAGCATTTACACTCCCCCGCTTTTGTCAATTTCGGCGCTTTTTTCGCGGTTGCCGAGAAGCGTCCACACCGTGATGGACACCACGACGATGACCCCGCCGATAAGCGCGAACACGCCCGGCCTCTCTCCGTCGAATATCAGCACCCACACTGGGTTCAAAAGCGGCTCAAGCGCGCCCAAAAGGCAGCAGGCCAGCGGCGGGCAATACTGCGTGGCCTTGACATAGAGTATATACGATATGCCAAGCTGAAAAACGCCGAGAATGAGAATGGACGCGGTTGCCGTGGGCGTAAACTCCGGGCGGGTGGTGATTATAAACGGCAAGCCGACAAGAAAGGTGAAAAACTGGCCGTTTAATATCGCGCTGAAGCGCTCATCCCCCTCGATGTTGCCCACGACGATGAACATGCCCGCCATGAACATGCCCGCCGCAATGGCGACGAGATTGCCGAGGATATAGCCGGGCTGAAGCTGGTCAAAAAAGAAAAGCGCAATGCCCGCGAGCGTCGCCGCGACGACAAAAAGGTCATTGCGGCGGATTTTCTCCTTGAAGAAAATCGCGGAGAAAATGACGATGAACACCGGGCTTGTAAACTGCAAAACAATCGCGTTTGCCGCCGTGGTGAGCTTGTTGGCCACGGCAAAGCAGGTGTAAACACTGCCCGCGAAAAAGCCGCCGAGGAGAGTGCGGCGCGAAAGGATGTATTTCTTTTTGGTCAGCAGCATATACACCGCGAAGGTGACGGCGGCGATGAGGCTGCGCATACCGGCCACGGCAAAGCCGTTCCACGGGATGAGCTTGATGAATATCCCGGCGACGCTCCACAGCGCCGCGCAAAGAAGCATTTCAAGGGATGCAAGGGTTTCTTTTTTCATGTTCATTATGCACCATATAAGCAAAGGGGCGTGATGTCACGCCCCTATTTCGGTAAAATATTTTTAACGGCTCACTCGGAAAAGTCGGAGTCAATAAGCTCGGACAGGGTGGCAATGGCCTCATCCTCATCCGCGCCGTCGGCGATGATGGTGATGGCAGTGCCCTTGACAATGCCGAGGGAGAGAACGCCCAAAAGGCTCTTCGCATTCACGCGGCGCTCGTCCTTTTCGACCCAAATGCTGCTTTTGAACTCGTTGGCTTTCTGAATAAAGAAAGTCGCGGGTCTGGCGTGAAGACCTACCTGATTGTTGATGACTACTTCTTTGCTTATCATACTCGCCACTCCTTAAAAATCTCTTTTTAATCTCTTAAATAATAATCCACCATAATCGGTTGTTTTATAATCTAGCAAATTTTTGCGTCTACGTCAACAAAATTCGCGCGATTCGTTATTTTGCACACTTGTCGCGCCCGCATTGACGCAATTTTATTTCAGTTCGACAACGGTTACACCGGCTTCTCCCTCGCCATAGCGTCCGAGACGATAAGACTTGACGGCCTTGTTTTTCTTGAGCATTTGCTGAACCGCCGCACGCAGAACGCCCGTTCCCTTGCCGTGGATAATGGTGACAGTTTTCAGCCGCCCCATCACGGCGCTGTCAATATAGCGCTCGGCGGCCAAAACGCCCTCGACGGCCTCCATGCCGCGTATGTCAAGCTCAGAGGCGACGCTCGCCGTGCGCAGTGTGGCCGCCGCGGCGGCGGAGACGGAAACGGCCTTTTTCTTGCTTTCATTCTCCAAGAGCAAGACCTCGTCCTCTTTGGCCGTCACGTTCATTATCCCGGCGCGGAGAGTCAGCACCCTGTCGGGCGAAACGGAGATAACCTCGGCCTTCATGCCCATGGATTTTATCTTGACGGTGTCCCCCGCGCGGATTTCGCGTGCGGACTTTTCCTCGACCGTCGGCACTTGCGCGGGGCGGAGTGCGTCCTCATGCTTGTTGAGGCGGCGGCGAAGCTCACTTCTGGCTTCGTTGACGCGTTGAGCGTCCTCGTCGTCGTTTATGTGCTTTTTCATTTCGTCAAGCTCGGCGAAAACGGCCTCCGCCGTGGCGCGCGCGTCGCTTATAATCCGCTCGGCCTCGCGGCGGGACTTTTGATCCGCCTTTTCGAGGCGGACTTCAAGCTCGGCTTTCAAAAACGCGGCCTTTTTCGCGCTCTCCTCCGCCGCTTTCAGCTTCACGGCGACCTCGTCGCGCTCTTTTTCGAGGAGCAGACGCGTCTGCTCCAGCTTTTCAATAGTGGCCTCAAAGCCCGCGCTTTCGGTGTTTATGCGGCCTCGTGCGTCGTTTATCACGTCCTCGCCCAGCCCCAAGCGCTTGGAGATGGCAAAGGCGTTGGATTTGCCCGGAATGCCGACAAGCAGATGATATGTCGGGCGCAGGGTCTCCACATCGAATTCGCAAGAGGCGTTCTGCACTCCCGGCTCATTCGTGGCGTATACTTTAAGCTCGGCATAGTGCGTCGTCGCGGCGATTTTCGCGCCGCGCGCTCTTGCGCTCTCGATTATCGCGATGGCGAGCGCCGCGCCCTCGGTGGGGTCAGTGCCCGCGCCAAGCTCGTCAAAGAGCAGGAGAGAGCGCTCGTCGCACTCATCGAGTATGCTGACGATGTTTTTCATGTGCGCGGAGAAGGTGGAAAGGCTTTGCTCAATGCTCTGCTCGTCGCCGATATCGGCGAGGATATGGGAGAACACGGGCATGTTGCTGCCGTCGGCGGCGGGGATATGCAAGCCGCACTGCGTCATGGCCGCGAGAAGCCCGATTGTTTTCAGCGACACGGTTTTGCCGCCGGTATTCGGCCCTGTGATGACGAGGGTGTCAAACGTGCTGCCAAGTTCAAGGCTAATCGGCACGGCCTTGTCGCGCTCCAAAAGCGGGTGGCGCGCGCGGCGCAGAACTATGCCGCGCTCATCCTCAAGCCCCGGCTGCTGGCAGTCGAGCTTATATGATAGCTTTGCCTTGGCAAAAATGATGTCCAGGCGGACAAGAAGCGTGAAATCCGTCTCGATATCGTCCTTGTGCTCGGCGCAGTCGGCGGAAAGCTCGGCCAAGATGCGCTCGATTTCGAGCTTTTCCTTTGCGGCAAGCTCGCGAAGCTCGTTGTTTGCCTTCACTGCCGCCATCGGCTCGACAAAAACCGTCATGCCGGAGGCGGAAACATCGTGCACCAGCCCCGGAACAGAGCCTTTGCACTCGGCCTTGACGGGCACAACGTATCTGTCCGAGCGCATGGTGATAATCGGCTCTTGCAAGACCTTGGCATAGCTCGGTGAGGAGATTATTTTTTGCAGAGCGTCGCGGGCGCGAGCCGCCGCCGCGCGCATTTGGCGGCGGATGGTGGCAAGTTCGGGCGAGGCGCTGTCGGCAATCTCCTCCTCGCCGACAATGGAGGTGTTGATTTTCTCCTCCAAGAATTTGTTGGCGCGCAGGGCGTAAAAAAGGCTGTCTATGCAGGTTTTGCCGACGCCGTCATCGGCGATATAGCCGCGCACAAGGCGCGCGCATTGAAGCACGCGCGCAATGTCCATCAGCTCGCGCGTGTTGAGCGTGCCGCCGAGGTCGGCGCGCGAGAGCGACGCGCGCACGTCCTTCACGCCCGAAAAGGACGGATTTTGGCGCACGGTCATCATGGTTTTGGCGGCACTGGTTTCCTCTTGGCGGCGCTTGACCTCGGCGGGGTCATAAGCCGGGGCAAGCTCAGCGGTCTGCTCTTTCGCCGCCTCGGACACCGCCTCGTGCGACAGCATTTCCAAGACCGCCGGGAGCTCCAGCGTCAATAACGATTTTTCCGTAAAGTTCATAGTTTTCTCCGAAAGCGTGAAAATTAGGGTATAAACACGCTTTTATAATAATCCAGTGTTGAAAATCTGCGTTCGGTCTGGCGCAGGAGATATTCCTCCGTCGCCTCGGAAAGGCGGCGCTGCGCGTCATTATCAAGCGAAAAAGAGAACAGCTGCTTTGCAGGGCACGAGATAATATAGCGCATTGCGGCAAGCGAGCTTGCACACAGCGGCGACACCGCGCCAAGCTCCGCCGTGCGGCATGTGCGGCAGCACAGCCGTCCGTTTTCAAGGCTGAGTGCGGGGCTTTCCGGCTCGGTGCAGCCGCACACGGCGCAGGCGGTCAGCTCCGGCGTGTACCCGGCAAGGCACATCAGCCGCAGCTCAAACGCGGATTTTATATGCGCATAAGAATACATTCCCCGGCTAAGTGCATACAGCGAATTGAGGGCAAGCTGCATCAGCGGCGCGTCCGGCTGATCCTCAACCGACAGCGCGCCCACGCACTCGGCGATATAGCACCCCAGCGCCAGCGCGATAATATCACCTCTCAGCGCGTCAAAGCCCTCGATCACCGCGCCCTCGGTCACAGTCCACTTGCCCTTGTTGAAAAACAGAGTCAAATCGGAATATGTGAGAAGCTGGGTCGAGGCGGAGACCTTGCTGGTTTTCCTCAGCGCGCCGCGCGCCTTTGCCGTCAGCTTGCCGTGGCGGTCGGTCAAAAGGTCGATTATGCGGTCGGCCTCTTTATATTTCACCTCGCGCAAGACAAGCGCTTTCATCGTTTCGTACATAATATGTAGGTTATCAGTCCTCAGGCCGGGGCTGTTCGCCCGGCCTGATTCGGCGGTCGTTTTCTTTCGTGTTTGCGTTGTTTTCGTGCATGGACTTATACAGCAGGTAGTACACCGGGTCGCCCGTTTCGCTGAACGCCTGCCACACCGCGTCTCTTTCCATCTTAACCACCTCGCCGTTATTATCTGCACGGCGCGGCGGGGTTAATGATGGTATATATTAGCGGGTATAATTCACTCGTTTTTGAATCCGAAATTGCGCAGAAGCGACATGGAGTCGCGCCAGTTTTCCTTGACCTTGACCCAGGTTTGCAAATTGACCTTTGTGCCCATGAACTCCTCTATATCCACGCGGGCAAGCTCGCCGATTTTTTTCAGCATTGCGCCCTTTTTGCCGATGATTATGCCCTTGTGGCTGTCTTTTTCGCAATAAATGGTCACTTCAAGGTCAATAATGCCGTTGTCGCGCTCGGAAAAGCGCGTGACCTCGACCGCCGTGCCGTGCGGGATTTCCTTGTCAAGGCATTTGAGCAGCTTTTCGCGCACAAGCTCGGAGCAAATCTGCCGCTCCGGCTGGTCGGTTATCATGTCATCGGGGAAAAGGTGCGGCCCTTCGACGGCGTATTTCTCCATCTCGTCCATAAGCTCACTTATGCCCTCGCCGGTTTTGGCGGAGATGGGAATGATGGCGTCAAAGTCATGCGCGGCGGAGTACAGCCCCATGACCTCCAAAATGCGCGGCTTTTCAACCGTGTCAATCTTGTTTATCACCAGCACCGACGGCGCGCCGGTTTCCTTGATGCGGGCAATCAGCGCCTCCTCCTGCTTGCCGATTTCCGCCACCGGCTCAGCAAGCAGCAGCACAAGGTCAACATCGGCCACGCTCTGGCTGACGACATTGACCATATAGTCCCCCAGCCTTGTGCGTGGCTTGTGAAAGCCCGGCGTGTCCATGAGGACAAGCTGAGTTTCGCCGTGGGCGACAATCGCGGTTATGCGGTTGCGCGTGGTCTGCGGCTTGTCGGATACGATGGCGATTTTCTCCCCGACGAGTGCGTTGGTCAGTGTGGATTTGCCGACGTTAGGTCTGCCGCATATTGTTATCATCGCTGATTTTTCCATTGTTTTTTCTCCTTTAATCGTCGCCCATTATGGCCTTTTCTCTCGCGCGCATCTGCCGCTTCATCTCGCCCTCATCCACGTGGTCATACCCAAGCAGATGAAGCACCGAGTGCACCGTCAGATACATCAGCTCTCTTTCATATCCGTGCCCGAACTCCTCGCCCTGCGCGGCACAGCGCGGCACGGAAATCATCATGTCGCCGAGCAAAACCGCGCCGCTGTCCATGTCGCGCTCGCAGAGTGCGGCGTCAAACTCGCCGGGGGTCAGCTCGTTCAGCGGAAAGCTCAAAACATCGGTCGGCCTGTCCACACTGCGAAACTCGCGGTTGACGCGGTGTATGCCCTCATCGTCCGTGAGCATGACGCTGATGATGCACGGCGTGTCCACGCCCTCGGCGTCAAGTGCCATGGCGACGGCCTTTTTGATGAGCGCGGCGGAATTATTATGGCCGAGGCCGGTGACCTCGCGGCTTATATATATTTCATGCTGCATTTTCATTTCCTCTTATAGCTTTTGGGCGGGAGCTTTTTCGCGCTCTCCGGCGGGTGCTTTTTGTCATAAACCTCATACGCCTCGATTATCTTTTGCACAAGGCGATGGCGCACGACGTCGGAGCCGGTGAGCGTGCACACGGCGATGTCCTCAATGCCGTCAAGCACCTTCATCGCAATTTTCAGGCCACTTGTCTTGTCCTCAGGGAGGTCAATTTGCGTGATGTCGCCCGTGATGACCACCTTTGAGCCGAAGCCGATGCGCGTGAGGAACATTTTCATCTGCTCACGCGAGGTGTTTTGCGCCTCGTCGAGAATTATGAAGCTGTCATCGAGCGTGCGCCCGCGCATGTACGCCAGCGGGGCGACCTCGATGTTGCCGCGTTCGAGGTATTTTTGATAAGTGTCAGCGCCGAGCATGTCAAAAAGCGCGTCATAGAGCGGGCGGAGATACGGGTCGACCTTGCTTTGTAAATCCCCCGGCAAAAAGCCGAGCCTCTCCCCCGCCTCAACCGCGGGGCGCGTGAGGATAATGCGGTTGACTTCCTCCGCGCGAAAGGCCGCGACCGCCGCCGCCACGGCGAGATAAGTCTTGCCCGTGCCGGCAGGGCCGATGCCGAGGGTGATGGTGTGCTCGGCGATGGCGTCGCAATAGGCCTTTTGGCCGAGGGTTTTGGGCTTGATGGGCTTGCCCTTGGCAGTGATGCACACCACGTCCCCTGCAAGCTCGTTTATCTTGGTCTCCTTGCCCTCTTTGACCAGCTTGAGAATATATCGGACGTTCTGAGCGTCGATGTTCTCGCCCTTGGCCGCGAGGGTGAGCAAGCCGTTTATCGCCTTTTCGGCGAGCATGACGTCCTCGGCCTCGCCGCAGACGTGAATCATGTCGTCGCGGTCAAGCACCTTCACGCCAAGCTCGGTTTCGATTATGCGCAGGTTTTGGTCAAACGAGCCGAACACGCTTATCACGTGCTCCATTCTGTCAACCTTGATGGTTTGTTCTATCATTTGCAGTTCCTTTCGCGTCAGTTGTATTCCACAAGCTGAGCTATGTTTTCCTCGCAGGCGGCGCGCAGCGTCACGATTATCAAATCGCCGCTCTCCCCTTTTGAAAGGGAATGGCTCAGCACCTCGCCCTTGACGGTTTTGTTCAGTCTTTCCAAAAGCCGCGCCCCCATGGCGTCGGCGCATTCGGCGCGGACGGCTTCGGTCTTGTACGGGATGAACTCCTCCACCACAAGCGACACCGGCAGGGCGAAAAGCCCATCCACTCCGAGTTTATAATTATGTACGATTTTATCACATCCGTCAACAGTATTTCCACTGCTAAAATAAAAATTATAACGATTTTTTCCGAGTTTGAGGGCGTAGCGCGCGTATTTCATGCCGCGCGCGGTCTTTTTGGCGGTCTCGGCGGGGCAAATGGCCGTCAGCTCATGCCACGTGTCGGCAATCACCTCGCCCCGCGCGCGGACAATGCGCACGCCGTGCGCCGCGCTTTCCATGCCGCCGGAGATAAGCCTCTCCCCCGCCGTGACGGATTCGCCCACGCCGACGGCGGGCGCGCCGTTTTTGGCCGAAATGCGCTTTATTATCCCCTCTCGGCGCGCCACAATGTCCGCGCCCCGGCTTTCGTCATAAATCTCCGGCTTTTCAAGCCGTTCGGAAACGAGCACAACGGCGCGCGAGGAGCTGATGTTGACGGTCATCCACGCAAGCGAGGGCAAGCGCGTGAGCATTTGGGCGCGCACAAGCTCGGTTGATATCCCCGGCCAATATGTGCCGATGTCCACGCCGCACTCGGAAAGCGCGCGCAAAACCTCGCCCTCGGTGAGCTTTTCACAGCCGTAAACGTCAAAATCCCATATAAATAGCGAGGACGCGGTGAAAAGCGCGACAATGAGCGCGAGGGCGATTATAATGCCGAGGTGGTTTTTCAAAAATTGACGCAGTGTGCTGCCGCCGATGGTTTCAAAGCGCTCTGCGCGGCATGAGCAGCCCTCGGCAAGCGCCTCAAGCGCGGCATAATCCTTTTCAGCGACAAAAAGGGACATCGTGTATTCGTCCTTTCGCCTCGGCTGATACACCACAAGGCAGCTTGCCGCGCACGCGTTCAACACGCTTTCCGGGAACGCCCCGCTTATTTCAACGCGGCACACGCCGCGCAGCTTTGATTTGATTCCCCTCATCATTCCCACTCCACGCCCTGAATGCGCCCGCCGATGACGGCGGTGTCCGCCGTCAGTGCCAAAAGGTGAAGCCCCGCGCCGTTAATGGCGAGCTTGCCGCGCGGCAAACGGAACATAATGCGCTCCTCGACGTAAGCGAGGATTCCCCTGTGGTTTTCCACGACGGCGCGCTTCCCCGCCGTGATTATGACGCGCTCCGCGCCCAAGAGGACATCCTCCGGAATGTCAAGCGCATCTGCAAACGCCTCGGCTGCTTGAGAAAAATGCTTCACCGCCGCACCTCCGTTTCAGTATAAACCTATGCGCGCCATCATAGCTTGATACTAATAAGATTCACGGAGGCGGAAAAAAATGAAGAAAAGGCCGGTTATAATTTGCGCGCTCGCTATGTTCGCCGCGCTCATCGTGTCCGCGCAGGCGGTGGCGGCAAGCTGCCGCGACGCGCTGAGATTGTGCGGCGAGGTAATTATCCCGTCGCTTTTTCCGTTTTTCGTGATGTCGCTGTTGCTCAACAAGCTGGGTTTGCCGGGGTTTATTTCATCGGCGCTTGCTCCGACAGCGGGGCGGCTTTTCGACGTGTCGGGCGCGGGCGCAAGCGCGCTCATCATCGGGCTGACGGGCGGATATCCGCTGGGCGCGGCGTATATTGCGGACATGCTGTCCTCCGGCGCTGTCTCCAAGCGCGAGGGCGAGCGGCTTTTGGCCTTTTGCAACAATTCCGGCCCTGCGTTCATCATGGGCGCTGTCGGTGCAGGGGTGTTCGCCTCGGCGCGGGTGGGCGTATACTTATATATAACCCACATTCTCGCCGCCGTTCTGACCGGGGTGATAATGCGCCTTTTCACACCCGGCGTTGATATCGGCGCGCCCGGCAAGGCCGAGGCGCGCGGGGATTTGCCGTCATTTGGCGAGGCGCTGCCGGAGGCCGTGCGGGGTGCGGTGAGCGCGGTGTTGAATGTGTGCGGATTTGTGGTGGCGTTTTCGGTGTTGGTGGGCGTATTGGACAGAGAGGGGTTTTTCTCACTTGCCGTAGGACACATTGCGGCGCTGACCGGGTGGGAGCTGCGGCGGACGCGCGCGCTTTTGACCGGGCTTTTGGAGCTTGGCGGCGGGGTGGGCGCGATGCGTGGGCTGGGCATAAGTCCGACCAATCTGTCGCTCGCGGCGTTTCTAGTCGGCTGGGGCGGGGTGTCTGTGCATTTTCAAACCGCATCAGTCATCGCCGAAAGCGGCATAAAAGGCGCCCTGCATTTCGCAGGACGCCTGATAAGCGCGTGTATCGGCGGCGTTATCGCCTATTTATGCTATCCGCTGGTGTTTTGACGGTCAGCTCACCGGCGCAGAGTGTCGGCAAACTTTTCATAGCGCGCCACGGCGGCGTCGCATGCCGCC
>CAZUSM010000026.1:0-15058 GCA_964623675.1 uncultured Oscillospiraceae bacterium | reverse complement strand
TCGAGGACAAGGCGTTTGAAAGCTGCCGCGAGGACATTTTGAAGTCCATCCGCCTCTCCAAGCGCTATCTCGACAATTTCATCATGACCTGAGAGGTGCTCGCAATGAAAAAACGCATCATCGCCGTCAACTCCAACTGCTACCACGGCTATTCCATTGAGGACGCCGTGGCGGGGATAAAGGCCGCGGGCTTCAAGTACATCGAGCTGACCGCGACCAAGGGCTGGACGGAGCATGTTTTCCCCAACCAGAGCTTCAAGCGCGCGCTGGAGGTGCAGGATTTGCTGGAGGCGAACGGCCTCATTCCGTTTGCCACCAGCGGCCACACCAACCTCATGGACACCGAGCGCATCGGCGACTTTGTGGACAACATGCGCCTGGCGCACTTTTTCGGCAGCGAGTACATCGTCTCGTCCATCGGCGAGGCGCACCTGAAGGACAACGCCGTGGCCTCCAACGAGGTCGTGGCCGAGCACATCAAGGGCTTGGTGCCGTATCTTGAAAAATACGACATGAAGCTGGTGCTGGAAGTCCACGGCGACCACGGCACGGGCGCTGTCTTGAAGGACATTGTCAACCGCGTGGGGTCTGACAGGGTGCTCATCAATTACGACACGGCCAACGCCGTGTTCTACGGCGACGTGAACGTGCCGGAGGATTTCGCCGCCTGCATTGACAAAATCGGCTATGTCCATCTCAAGGAAAAGGCCGGCGGGCGCAAGGAATGGAACTTCCCCGCCCTCGGCAAGGGCTATATCGAGTTTCCGGAGCTGTTCAAGCTGATGGACGAGCAGGATAACCTCAGCCCTTATTCCATCGAGATTGAGTTCACGCAGGCAGGACCGAAGGATCTTGACGAGATCAACCGCGCCGTGATGGATTCCGCCGAATACCTGCGCGCGCAGGGCTTTGAGTTTTGAGCCATGGATAATATGATGAAAACTATGAAAATCGGCCTTGTCGGCGTAGGCGGCATGGGCAAGGTGCATCACGCGAACATCGCCCAACTCGACGGGGCGGAGGTCGCCGCTGTGGTGGGGCATTCCGCGCGCGCAAAGGACACCGCGCGCGAGTGGGGCGTGCCGTGCTTTGACACGATAAGCGACATGGTCAATGGCTGTGACATCGACATCGTGGATATCTGCACTCCGACCTACACTCATCACGACATGGTGCTGGAAAGCATCAAGTGCGGCAAGCACACGATATGCGAAAAGCCCATTGCCTTGAGCGTTGCCGACGCCAAGGAAATGCTCGACGCGGTGGAGAAGCAGGGCGTGCAGCTTTACATCGCACAGGTGCTTCAATTCACGAAGGAAGTGGGCTTTTTGCGCGAGGCCGTTGCAAGCGGCGAGCTCGGCAAGCCGCTGGACGCCTGCTTTGAGCGCCTTTCCGCCTGCCCCGGCTGGGCGGCGGACGGCTGGCTGTTCGACGAGAAAAAGTCCGGCCTCCTGCCCTACGATTTGCACATCCATGACCTTGACATCATCGTCTCCCTCTTCGGCAAGCCCGACGGCTTCACCTTCACCTCCTGCCGGGGCGAGGGCAAGACCTATCCGGAGCAGTTTCGCGTCAATTACAGCTTCGGCGGCTTGAACGTCGTGGGCGAGGCCGCGTGGTTCAACGCGGACATACCGTGGACGGCGCGCTGGCGCGTGTATTTTGAAAACGGCATGCTGATAAACGACGGTGAGCACCTGACGGCCTATCGCTTCGGCCACGCGCCGCGCGTATACGACACCGAGGACAAGGTCAAAATCTCCACCGGCGTGAACGTGCCGCCCTGCGGGTGGTACTATAACGAGCTGGAGCACTTTGTCGCCTGCGCAAGAGAGAACAAACCCTCCCCCTACGTCACCCGCGACCAGCTCTTGACCGTGATGGAAATACTGGAGCAGATAAAAACCGGGATTTAAGCCCCAACATAGCGAAAATGCACCGCCTGAGCGGTGCATTTTCGCATATTCATATCATTTCCTGCGCATTTTATAATAGCTCACGGCAAGTGTGGCGAAAACCACGAGGTAGAGTATAATAACTGCGACGAACAACACTATGGTGGCGGTGATGCCGTGTATGATATTGTACAATAGACCCGGCAGTAACACTACGAAAAACAGCACTATCAGCGGCACAACGCGGCCTTTGAAAATGCGCTCAACAAGCTGTATGCGCGAGGCCTCGTCGCAGAAAATCTCCTCCGCGCCGTCGGTCTGCGCGGCGGGTTTTCTGAAATAGCTGAAATCCACATAGTCCTGAATGTACTCCCAGCCGCAGTCGGTGAACATCTTGACGTATTCGTCCTTGTCGGCAAGGCGCTCTTGATTGTAATCGAGCTGATAAATCACGTCCTCCGGGGTGCATTTTTCAAACGTGTACACGCAAAAGCCCGTCACGCTCACGAGCTTCCACCCGGAGTTGTGCATCCGGCGGAGATATTCCTGCTCTTTTTCATATCCGGCTATGCTGAAATATTTTATTACCTTTTTCGTCGTCTTTTCCATTTACATTTCCTCCTGCGCCACGCGGTAAAGCCGCTCGATGCGCTTTCGCTCCAATTGCAAAACCTCTGTGCCCAAGTCGGTGATTTGGTATATTTTGCGTTTGTCCTCCTCGCGGATGAAGCGGATGAGCCCGTCCTTTTCCATCTTGGAGAGACTGCCGTACATCGTGCCCGGCGCGAGGCGAATCGCGCCCTCTGTCAGGCGCTCAACTGTCTGCACCACGCCGTAGCCGTGATTCGGCTTTTTCAGACACAGCAAAATATAAAACGCTGTCTCCGTCATGGGGACGTATACCTTTCTGATGTGACTGTCCAATCCAAAGCCTCCTTTGTCGCACCGCGATATATCGCAGTGCTATATAATATATCGCAGTACGATGTATTTGTCAAGAGGGAAAATCGAAAAAGATAAAAAAACAAAAGTGAACGGCAGAGCCGTCCACTTTTGTTATATGGTTGAGGACAAAATGAAAAAGATGAAAAACTGTTACTTGCGAGTTTTAATATACCCGATAGTTGTTTCAAGAAAAACATAGATTCTGTTACAGAAATGTTAAATGCAAAATAGTTTACATAAAAATTTTTCTAAATCGCCTCAATCGAAGCTTATGCCCCAAATTATGCCGTCGGGGAGCGGGCAATCTGTGGCGATGTAGCCCTCTGTCGTTTCATCATCTAGTGCGACATCCGGCGCGCCACCGGGCGCGCATTCCCGCCACTGCTCGACCGTCGCCGCGCCGAGGGCAGCGCCCACGGCGGCGGCGTATTGCCGCTCCATGCCGCGCGGCGCGCCCAAAAGCTCGCGCACTATGGCGTGTCCATCCTCAACATAAGCCGCCGCGACGGCGCTGCCGCCGACGGAGTACAGCCCGCCGCCGTACTCGCGCAAAAACGCCGCTTCAAACTCAATCGCGGCGGGTGTGAGCGCGATGTATGGGCGCGCGGCGCAGATGGTCTCGCGCCGGGCGAGGTAATCCGCACCCGATATGGGCGCGACGGGGACACCGGGGGCGGAGTCGACGCATGTGCAGCGGCGGCAAAGCCGCATCCGCACGCCCAGCACGTCCTCATACCACGCGTAAAGCCCGCCCTCTGCCGGGAGCGTCGCGATTATCTCCGCGCCGAGGTCGCGCGCGAGGTCGCGCGCCGCGCGCGTCACGGCGCGGCCGATGCCGCGCGAGCGGCATGATGAGTCCACGCCCACGCCGTAGATATATCCCACGCGCGCCGACGCGCCGTCGGGGGTGCGGAGGGTCTGGGCGCAGACGGCATAGGCCGCGCCGACGACGCGACCGTCAACCTCGGCCGCAACGCCGCCGCCGAGTGTGTTTATCGCGGCGAGAAACGCCGCGATGAAGCCGTCGCTGTCGCCGAAGCAGGCGTGCCAAAGGGCGGCGAGGGCGGCCTCGTCGCGTTTTTCAATGGGGCGGAGGGTGAGTTCGTTCATGTTGCGTCACCGCCTGTCCAGAGGGCTGTGTATTTTTTCAAAAGGAATTCGGGCTTATACGATTGCTTGGAAAAGCGCAGGGCGTCAATGCCCATGTCGTCCTCGCGGTTGATATAGCGCAAACCGGGGTGGCGCGCGATGAGCATGCGGGCAAGCTCGCGGCATACCATGGGATAAGCGCCGTTGATGCGCCCCTCGGCCTTTTCAAAATGGACGTCAAAGGTGTCGTCGCTGACCATCTCGCCCACGGTGAAGCCGATAATCTCGTCCCCACGATACAGCACCCCGCCCTCCAGCGACAGCTTTTCATACGCGGCAAAGGCGCGAATGACGGCGTCGTGCTCCTTGGATATGCTTTTTTCGAGGCGGTCGGAGTTTTCCTCTGTCCACACGTCCAGCATGTCGAGACAGCCCGGAATGTGCGCGCGCGTGAGCGCCTCGAAGCGCCAGTCGTTTTGCGCCTCGAAGCGGTTGCAGTGGTTCTTCTTGCCGTGCAAGGCCTTGCCGGAGTAGGTGGACAGCTTTTCGGCGGAGTAGATATAGTCGAAGCAATCCGTGTCCTCCTCATAAGAAAACGCGCCGGGGTACTCGCGCTCCAGCATGGCCTTGTGACGCTCGGTCACGCCATGCAGACGAAAGGGGTGACCCATTTCAGCGGAGTATTCGCGCAGCGCCTCAATCGCGGGGCGCAGTGCGCCCGAACCGATGGGGAAGGCGAAGCTGGGGTGACCCTCATAGCGGAGCTTGGTGAGCATTCTGTCGCCGTGGCGGCATATAAGCTGGCGGAAGGCCTTGTCCCAAATATAAATGTTGCCGAAGTTATAGTCCGCGCTGGGGCTTTGCTCGGCGAAAACTATCTCGTCCACCCACGCCTTGTCGCACAGGGTGACGGTTTTGAAATTCAGCATGCGGTTGAAGTGTCCTTTTCAATAGGTCAATAGGTGTGCTCGCAGACGCGGCGGATTTCACTGCGCAGTGAGCGCAGGTCGGAAAACGCCTCAGGCCGCTTGAGCGGGTCGCGCAAGAGGGCGGACGGGTGATAGGTGGCCATGCAGCGACGTGTGCCGACGTCGTACCACATCCCGTGCTCGCGCGTGATGCGAAACTCCGGGTTGATGATCGCCTGCGCGGCGATGCGCCCAAGGCATACAATGAGCTTGGGGTCGAGCAGGGCGATTTGCCTGTCGAGCCAAATGCGGCAGGCGGCCTGCTCGCTGCCGAGAGGGTCGCGGTTGCGCGGCGGGCGGCATTTGACGATGTTGCCGATGTACACCTTGCTGCGGTCAAGGTCGATCATCCGGAGCATGTTGTCCAACAATTGACCCGCAGGACCGACGAACGGCACGCCCTGTATGTCCTCCTGCTCGCCCGGCCCTTCGCCGAGCAGCATAATCTCCGCCGTTTCGCTGCCTGTGCCGAAGACGAGGCTGTTGCGCGTCTCGCCGAGCGCGCACAGCTGGCAGATTGAGCAGTCAGAGCGCAGTTTTTCCCATGTATCCAAGGCTTATTCCTCCGTTTTGCGCGCCAGCGACAGCAAAAGCTCGCGGCGGTTATTGTCCGGGTATTCGATGACGTAATCGAGCAAAAAGCGCAGCATCTCGCCGACCTCACGCCCGCGCAGACCCAGCTCCAACAAATCGTCCCCCGTCACGGCGAGGTGACGCATGGAAAAGCATTCGCCGCTTTTCAAAACGGCTTTCAGCTCTTTGACGCAGTGGCCGGAGCGGATAAGGTCGTGGCACTGGGCGGCGCACGTGACGCTGTCCACGCCGTATTTGTTCAAAAGGCGCTTCCACGCGGGGCGCGTGGCGGGCTTGTCGCCCTGAAGCATCAGCTCGGCCTCGGTGCAGCAGCGTATCGTCCGCCCGTCGAGACGCAGGCGGGTCAACAGCTCCTCGGCGGAGTGAATGCAGTCACAGCGCAGCAAAATCGCGCACAGGCCGCACCAGCGCGCCAGCGCTTTGCGCGGCAGGCTCTCCAGCCGGGTGAACAGCGCGCAGTCCGCCGGGCGGCGGATGAGATACGCGTCGAGCAGCCCCGCGTCGATGACGCGGGCGAGGCAGTCGGGCGAGTGCGTGAGCAGCATTTTTTCAAGCTCGTCGCGGATGCGCTCCGGCGCGAGGGCGGCGGCCAGCGGCGCTTTCTCGCCGATGGCGCGCATGGTCTCCTCCTCGATGTCAAAGCCCAGCCGCGCCGAAAAGCGCAGCGCGCGGAACATGCGCAGCGCGTCCTCCTCAAAGCGCACCTCCGGCACGCCCACACAGCGGATGAGCCGCCGCTCAATGTCCTGCACGCCGCCGAACGGGTCTGCCACCAAGCCGTCGGGCGGCAGGGCGATGGCGTTCATGGTGAAGTCGCGGCGGCTCAAATCCGCGTTCAGGTCGCCCACGAAGCTCACGGCCTCCGGGTGTCGGTGGTCGGCATAATCGCCGTCGGCGCGGAAGGTGGTCACCTCGACTTGCCGGGAGTTGATGCACACGGTGACCGTCCCGTGCCGAATGCCGACAGTCAGGCACTTCGGGAATATCTCAAGCACCTGCTCCGGCAGGGCGCTGGTGCATACGTCCCAATCCTGCGGGCGGACGCCGAGGATGATGTCGCGCACACAGCCGCCCACGAGATAGGCCAAGTGCCCGCGCGATTGCAGCGCGATGAGCACCTGCCGGACATATTTCGGAGGTGTTATATTGTTCATGTCACACTCCCGTCTCATCAAAAGCGTTATTTATCCTTGCAAAGGCAGCGGATAAATAGTATAATAACTGAGTTATGTAATAATCAAGCACAATTTGCGCGGTAACCCGCCGCATTTGATTTTAGCATTTTGCGCGGTCAATATCAACATCTTTTGCAGGAGCGTATTATGATAGATTTCGATAATTATATGTCACCCGGCAGAAAGGGGCATCTCGTGGGCATCGGCGGCGTTTCGATGTCGTCGCTGGCGGAGGTGCTTGTGGGCATGGGGCTGAGCATCACCGGCTCCGATATGAACGACGCCAACCCCAACGTCCTTTCACTGCGAGACAAGGGCATTAAAATATATGTCGGCCACAGCGGGGATAACATCGAGCAGGACGTGGATTTCGTCGTGCGCACCGCCGCCGTGCATGATGACAACCCCGAAATTCTCCGCGCGCGCGAGCGCGACATCCCGGTTTTCGAGCGCACGCAGGCCTGGGGCGCGATTTCAAAGGATTACAGCAACGCCCTGTGCATCTCCGGCACTCACGGCAAAACCACCACCACCTCCATGTGCACCCACATCCTCATGGCCGCCGAGAAAGACCCGACCGTCATGATAGGCGGCACTCTGCCGCTGCTGAAGGCCGGCCACCGCGTGGGGCACGGCAACACGATCATCATGGAGGCCTGCGAGTATTATAACTCCTTCCTCTCCTTCCACCCGACCGTCGCCGTCATTTTGAACGTCGAGGCCGACCACCTTGACTTTTTCAAGGACCTGGACGACGTTGAGCACTCCTTCCGCGCCTTTGCCGAGCGCACCCCGAATGACGGCTACGTCGTGGCAAATTATGACGACGCCAACACCATGCACACCGTCGAGAGCATCGACCGGCGCGTCATCACCTTCGGCCTGAGCCGCGATGCGGACATTTACGCCGAGAACATCGAGTTCAAGGGCGCGAATTCCCACTTTGACATTATGTACAAGGGGCGGTTTTTCACCGACGTGACGCTGCACGTGCCGGGGCTGCACAACGTGAAAAACGCGCTGGCCGCGACGGCGGCGTGTATCTGCGTGGGCGTGCGCCCCAGCTCGGTCAAGTACGGCCTCGCCGGGTTCAACGGCGCGGGTCGCCGCTTCGAGTTCAAGGGCAAGTATAACGGCGCGGACGTTTATGACGATTACGCCCACCACCCCGGCGAGCTGAAGGCGCTGCTGGACGCGGTGGAAAAGCTGAACTATAAGCGCACGATTCTCGTCTTCCAGCCGCACACGTATTCGCGCACGGCGGCGCTGTTCGAGGACTTTGTGGCGCAGCTCAAGCGCCCGGATCTGCTGCTCTTGGCGGAGATTTACGCCGCGCGCGAGAAGAACACCATCGGCATCTCCTCCGCCGCGCTTGCCGCGCGCGTGGACGGGGCGCGGTTCTATCCCAGCTTCGGCGAGCTGGAGGACGCCCTGCGCGCCCTCGCCCAGCCCGGTGACATAGTCCTGACCGTCGGCGCGGGCGACGTCTACCGCATCGGCGAGCACATAGTTGTGGAATAAGATAATAATATATACAGCAACAACGGGGGCAGCCGCCCCCGTTGTTGTTATATCCCCCTTGCAATTTTCGCCCTGTGTGCTACAATGCCGGTGAAACGTGAAAGGGAGGCTTGCGGTTATGGCTGCCGACAGTGATATCAGACTTCAAAAACAGGTTATTTATTCGATATATGTGCGAAACCACACCCCGGAGGGGACGTTTCGCGCGATAATCCCCGATCTCGACCGCATTCGGGCGCTCGGCGCGGACATCATTTGGTTCATGCCCATTCACCCCATCGGCGAGCAGGGCAAAAAGGGCAGCCTCGGCTGCCCCTACGCAAACCGCGATTATCGCGCGGTCAACCCCGAATACGGCACGATGGACGACTTCAAGCGCCTCGTCGCCGAAATTCACGCGCGCGGAATGAAGTGCATGATCGACGTGGTGTACAACCACACCTCGCCCGATTCCGTGCTCTATCACGAGCACCCGGAGTTTTTCTTCCACAACGCCGAGGGCAAGCCCGGCAACAAGGTGGGCGACTGGTCGGACGTCATCGACCTTGACTACTCCAACCGCACGCTGTGGGATTATCAGATAGAAAGCCTGAAAATGTGGGCGGGGATAGTGGACGGCTTCCGCTGTGACGTGGCCAGCTTCGTGCCGCTGGAGTTTTGGCAGGCGGCGCGGCGCGCCGTCAAGGAGGTCAACCCCGACTGCGTGTGGCTTGCGGAAACCGTGCACCAAGGCTACGGCTGCCGCGCGCGGCGCATGGGGATATACTCCATGCTCGACTATGACGGCTTCTCCGCCTTTGACATTGAGTATGATTACGACACGCGCGAGGTGTTTGACCGTTTCCTCGCCGGTGAGGTCACACTCAGCCACTGGCTGGACTTTTTGAACTATCAAGAGGGCGCGTATCCGGCCAATTACAACAAGCTCCGCTGCCTCGAAAACCACGACCAGCCGCGCATTGCGTCCTTTGTGCGCGATGAGCGCGCGCTGGAAAGCTACACGGCGCTGCTGTATTTCCTCAAGGGCACGACGCTCATTTATGCCGGGCAGGAGTTTGAAAACGCGCATTTGCCCAGCCTTTTTGAGAAAGACCCCATCACGCGCACCGAGTCGAGCCTCGGCGCACTCATGCGCCGCCTGTGGGAGATAAAGCGCGACTGCTTCGGCGGGGACGATTGGTTTTTCGCGGCGGCGGACGATGAGCGCGCCATCGCCGTGTGCCAACGCGGCAACGCCGCGCGCCGCTTCGTCGGCATATTCCCGCTCAAGCCGGAGGCCTGTGCCGACGGCGCGGAGCTGACCCTCGCCGAAGTCCCCGACGGCGAATACAAAGACCTCATCCACGGCAACACGCTGAAAGTGACAAACGGCAAAACCACCATCACAGGAACGGCAACGGTGTTTGAAGTTTGCGTGGGGTGAGACCCTCTATTTCGGAAAAAATGTGTTTTTTCGCCCTCAAAAAACTCGGAAAAATGTGCGAAAACGGGTGTTGAAAACCGGGAAAAACGTGTTATACTATAAATGACACTGAACGAGGACGGTGAATGCGGTGAAGAGAAACGCACTTTCGGCGCTGGTGAAATGGAAAAACAGCGAGGAACGCAAGCCCATGGTGCTCAAAGGGGCGAGACAGGTCGGCAAAACGTGGCTGATGAAGGAGTTTGGGCGCAATTATTATGACAGCTATGCCTATTTCAACTTCGACGAAGAGGACGAACTGAAGTCGATATTTGAAACGAACAAGAACCCACAGCGCATTGTCGAGCTTCTTTCCATGATATGCGGAGAGAAGATAGAGCCGGGGAAAACGCTGATTATTTTCGATGAAATACAGGAGTGCCCGGAGGCCTTGAACACCTTGAAGTATTTCAAGGAAAAGGCCAACGAATATCACGTCATCGCCGCCGGGAGTCTGCTCGGAACACTTTTGGCAAGGCCGAAGTCTTACCCCGTCGGCATGGTCAATCTCTTGAACATTCAGCCGCTCACCTTTGACGAGTTTTTGGAGGCGACGGACGCGGGACTTTACGCGTACTATGACAGCATTCAAAAGGGGCAGCAGATTGAGGAGCTGTTCCACAAGCGCCTCACAGAGGCGTATAATTACTACCTCATAATCGGCGGGATGCCGGAGTGTGTGGCCTCATGGGTCAAGTATAAAGACCCGGCCAAGGTTTCGCAGATTCAGCGAGAGCTGATTGAAGTGTACGAAAACGACTTTTCCAAGCACAACGGCAAGGTCAACAGCGGGCGGATACTCATGGTGTTTCGCAGCATCGTCTCCCAGCTTGCAAAGGCAAACGAAAAGTTTGTGTACGGCGCGGTTCGAGAGGGTGGCAGGGCGAGAGATTTTGAAGAGGCAATTGAGTGGCTTGTCTCCGCCGGTATGCTGAGCCGCGTGTACAATGTTTCAAAGCCGGAGCACCCTTTGCCGGCGTTTGATAAGCCCGAACAGTTCAAGCTGTTCGTTTTCGACACGGGGCTGTTGAAGCACATGGCCGGTATTGACAACAGCGCGATTTTGCTGAAAACGGATTATCAGTTCAAAGGCCCGCTGACGGAGAATTATGTGCTTCAACAGCTCATCGGACAGTTCGAGCTTGAGCCGCGCTATTACGCCGACAAGAACGGCGAAATCGACTTCGTCATTCAAAACCGCACAGGGATAATCCCGGTCGAGGTAAAGGGCGGCGAGGAAAAGGCCGCGCCGTCGTTCAAGCGCTATATTGCAAGCAATAAGCCCGAAAATGCCATACGCTTTTCCAAGATGGGCTATCGCCGCGACGGCGATTTCACGAATATCCCGCTGTATCTTGCGCGGAAAACCATGGATTTGCTGTGAATCCGGGCGTCGCGTGAGCGACGAAAACCGAATACAATGCGTCAAGCCCCCGGCGGGGTGTCCGCCGGGGGCTTGAACTATCGCTTTTCGGTTGATTTGGTTCTGATTTGCGGTGATTTGTTCCGGTTTATGCTGATTTGGCTTGGATTTATGCCAATTTGCGCCGGACGGCTCACTCCACGCTTATCATATAATAGTACACGGGCTGGCCGCCGTCGACCACGCTGACCTCGGCATCGGGGAAGCAGCCGGTGATGGTGGCGGCGGCGTCCTCGGCGTCGGCAAGCTGAACGTCCTCGCCGTAATAGACGGTGACAAACTCCGGGGAGAACTCGTCAAACGCCCAGCTGAGCTCTTTGAACAGCGTCTTGATGTTGCTGTAACTGCCCAAGAGCGCGCCGTCGAGGAGGGCGAGATATTCGCCCGCGTGGATGGTGTGCCCGTCAAAGTCGGAGTCGCGCGCGGCGTAGGTGACCATGGCGGTGTGAACCTGACGCATGGCGTCCATCATAATCTCGGCAAGCTCGGCCTCGCCCACGTCGGGGTTGAAGTTCAAAAGCGCGGCCACGCCCTGCGGCACGGTCTTGGTCGGGATGACGATGACGCGCTTTTCCGTCAGGGGGATGCACTGCTCGGCGGCCATGATTATGTTCTTGTTGTTCGGGAAAACGAACACGGTGGAGGCCGGGGTGCGGTTTATCTCGCGCAAGATGTCGTCGGTGGAGGGGTTCATGGTTTGGCCGCCGGTGACAATGCCGTCCGCGCCCAGCTCTTTGAACAGCTTGGCCATGCCGTCGCCCGCGCAGACCGTCACCACGCCGAATTCCTTTTCCGGCGCGGCCACGGCGGAGTTTTCAAGCTCGGCCTCGATGGCGTCGAGATCGTCGGTGGACTGCGCCTTGCGCCCGGCGACGATGTCATCGTGCTGCGTGCGCATGTTCTCGATCTTGGCAAGCTCCAAGGTGCCGTACTTCTGCGCCTCGTTGAGCGCGTCGCCGGGGGTGTTGGTGTGCACGTGAACCTTGAACGCCTCGTCGTCCTCGCCGATGACAAGGCTGTCGCCGATGCTGTTGAGATAGGCGCGGTAGGGGTCGAGGTCAAGGTCGGGGGCATTTTTGCGCACGATGAACACCGTGTCAAAGGCGAAGGTGATCTCCTCAGTGTCGAACACGTCAAAGGGGCTTTCGCCGCTGTCCTTGACCTCCACGGCGCTCTCCGGCGAGACGACCTCCCCGCGCAGAGAGGCCAGCATGGCCGTGAGGATGACCATATAGCCCTTGCCGCCCGCGTCCACGACGCCGGCCTTTTTCAGCACGGGGTTGAGGTTGACGGTGTTTTCAAGCGCCTCTTCGCCGGCGGCGATGGCGCACTCGAACACGCTTTCCATGCTCGCCCCGGCGGCGGCGGCCTGAACGGCGCTCTCGCCCGCGAGGCGGGAGACGGTGAGAATGGTGCCCTCGGCGGGCTTCATGACGGCCTTGTACGCCGCGTCGACGCCGTCGGCCATTGCCCCGGCAAACTCCACCGCGCCCGCGGTCTCCATGCCCTTCAGGCGCTTGGCAATGCCGCGGAAAAGCAGGGAGAGAATGACGCCGGAGTTGCCGCGCGCGCCGCGCAAAAGCGCGCCGGACACGCAGTCGGCCGCCTTGTCGATGGAGGCGAAGGAGCGCTTGCGCAGCTCGTTTGCGGCGTTGTTGAGCGTGAGGCACATGTTGGTGCCGGTGTCGCCGTCGGGTACGGGGAATACGTTGAGCTCGTTGATGTGCTGTATATTGTTATGCAGCGCCGCGTCCGCACAGAGTATCATTTCTTTGAACGCGGCGGCATCAATGTAATCTTTCAAGTTGCAGTACCTCTTATCCGATAATCGTATCTATATATACATCCACGCTCTTTATGGGGACGCCCGTGGACTTGGTGAGCTTATATTTGACCTCTTTCATGATGCTGCGCGACACCGCGCTGATGTTGACGCCGTGATCCACGCCGATGTGCAGCTCAAGGGAAACCGTGCCGTCGTCATTGTTGTGCGCCACGACGCCCTTGGACATCGACTCCCGGCGCAAAAGCTGCCACGGGCCGCCTTCCTTCGTGCATGTGACCATGCCCTTCACGCCAAAGCAGCTCGTCGCCGCGTCTCCGGCCAAGTTCGTGAAAACCTCTTCCGCAATGCTGAGCATGCCGGTGCCGTTTTTTATATTCACCATATATTCCTGCTCCTTTCTCAAGATTGGCCTTGCACATAAATGTGCCCAAACAGGGATAAAATAATCATAATAAGCCGATTAACTATTATAATACATCAATTGCAAAATCACAAGGACAATTTGAAGTATTTTGTCGTGCATTTTAGACAAATTTACGCCCCTGCGTGTTGACGCGGGGGCGTTTTTGCCGATTTTAGTACATTTTTGGGATATTTCGCGAAAATATCACTTGTGATATCTCAGCGCGCAGATATCGTCGCCCTTGGCGATGCACTTGGGCAGGTCGAGCGAGCCGCCGTAGCATTTGCCGATGGCGTGGTCGCCGCACATGGCGATGTCGCAGAGCATGGCGATTTCTTCGTCGCTGCACCCGGCGTTCTGCCACGCCTTGACGAGCGGGCAATAATGAAAGTCGATGGAGAGCTTCTCGTCGGTGCTCTCTTTGATGTCCATTTCAAAAACAAGCTGAGCGGCCTTGGTGAAAAGCGTCTTTTTCAGCCCCTTGAAGCTGTCCGTGCCGCCCTTTTTCACCAGACCCGCCCCCTGAGAAAGGCCGCAGCGCGTCACGGCGGCGCTGCCGAAGTCTCTGGGGTCGAGGCCGCGCTTTTGCGCCTCGTCGCACAAAAGGTACAGCCAAAAGGCGCGGTGCTCAAGCTGGGCGCGGATGGCCTGCAGCAGGCCGTTGCGGTATTTCGGTTCGTTTTTGACTATGCTCATTTCTCTTTTATCCTCCGTTTCGGGGCGCTGTCGTCCCCGGTATGCCGCCATTATAACACAATGTTGGAAAAAAGCCAGTACCAAGTTGGCGGGCAGCTGCATATAACTGTATATATATCATTATATATATCATTTTCGTATATATTTTACATAAAATTTATGCGATAACAAGGTTTACTTTTTGACAAAAGAATGGTAAGATATCAGTGTCTGCATAGACGGCGCGGGCGATACGCGCGCCGATAGCGGATACGCAATGTTTTATTTTTTTAATGGAGATGAATATAGACATGCAGAGACACTTCAAAACGATGGACGGCAACAACGCAGCCGCCCATGTATCCTACGCGTTTACCGAAGTCGCAGCTATCTACCCCATCACTCCGTCCAGCCCCATGGCCGACTATGTTGACCAGTGGTCCGCTGCCGGGAGAAAGAACATCTTCGGCACCACCGTCAAGGTGCAGGAGATGCAGGCCGAGTCCGGTGCAGCCGGTGCGGTTCACGGCTCTCTCAACGCCGGTGCTCTCACCACCACCTACACCGCCTCTCAGGGTCTCCTTCTGATGGTGCCGAACATGTACAAGATCGCCGGCGAGCTTCTGCCCGCAGTCTTCCATGTTTCCGCGCGTACCGTCGCCAGCCACACCCTCAACATCTTCGGCGACCACAGTGACGTCATGGCCTGCCGCCAGACCGGCTTTGCCATGCTCGCCGAGTCCAACGTTCAGGAAGTCATGGATCTCAGCCCCGTGGCTCACCTCGCCGCGCTCAAGGGCCGCGTTCCGTTCGTCAACTTCTTTGACGGCTTCCGCACCTCTCACGAGCTTCAGAAGATCGAGGTTTGGGACTATGAGGATCTGAAGGACATGGTCGACATGGACGCCGTCAAGGCGTTCCGCGAGCGCGCCCTCAACCCCGAGCACCCCACCATGCGCGGCTCTCACGAGAACGGCGACATCTTCTTCCAGAACCGCGAGGCCTCCAACAAGTACTATGAGGCAGTCCCGGCAATCGTCGAGGAGTACATGGGCAAGATCAACGCCAAGCTCGGCACGGATTACCAGCTGTTCAACTACTACGGCGCACCCGATGCAGAGC
>CAZUSM010000025.1:0-15431 GCA_964623675.1 uncultured Oscillospiraceae bacterium | reverse complement strand
TACGTCCGCGCATCTCGCGCGGCGTACCCCAACATTTATTATAGAACCCATAAATATTAACCCCCGGTGGCTGCTTTGCAGTAATCGGGGATTGACGATACAATATAATGTTTAGCGAGGCGGAAGAATCAATTCACGCTTTTTCCCATCTCGTAGGCTTGTTTCATGTACTCCGTGCCCTTGACTTTGCCGGCTTCGTAGACATTGGCGGCGATGATGACCCCCTTTTCCACCGCGCCCTCGACGCAATCGGCGTAGCCGCGCATGCAGTTGACGGCGGTTTCACCGGCGGCGGGGTCGTCGTCCTCCATGGTGACGATGTAATAAAACTCCTTGTCGTGCACTTCGAGCCAGCGGGCGACGGTGCGGTCAATGAGAGCCTTGAGCTGGGCGTTGACAGAGTAAAAATACACCGGGCTTGCCAGCACTATGACCTCGGCGTCAATCATATTTTGGAGGACGGCGGCCATGTCGTCTTTATAAACGCATTCGCCGCCGTGGTCGCGGCAAAAATAACAGCCACGGCAGGGCGCGATTTTATATTCGCAGACACGGAGCTTTTCAACGGCGTTGCCGGCCTCTTGCGCGCCGCGCGCAAATTCATCACAAAGAAGGTCGGAATTGCCGCCCTTACGGGGGCTTGCGGAGAGAATCAATACTTTTTTGGGCATAACAAATCCTTTCTTGTCAGCTGAGCTTGACGACAATGCGGTTTTCGTCCGGGAGATATTTAATCGACCCGTCGTCGGGGTAACAGGGCATTTCCTTGTACCAATCACAGCGGAGAATGGTGTCCTCGCGGTACATATAAAGGTCGAGGCCGAGGTAATACTTGATGAAGCTGACGCGGGTGTAGGTGTTGACCAAATCCTCATTCACGCCGGTGAACTCCGAGGTGTCAATCTCATCATCAAAGTGCGTCAGGCCGCTTTCGGCGTTGCCGACGAGGTCAACCACCGTGAACAGGTTGAAATTCGGGTTGTCCATGACCTCGGCCATGAGGGCATTATAAAAGGTGTAAGCGTTTTCGTATTCGAGGTACATTTTGAGATACACCTTGTTGGCAAAATACACGTTCGAGGCGATGATGAGCGCGACAGCGGCGGCGCACAGCGCGCGCAGACAGCGCCGAGTCAGCGTCTCGGCGGCCACAAGCGCGAGCACATAGAACGACACGAAGCTGAAAAGCACAAGCGTGTGGATGATGTCGGACGAGGCAATGAGATACATGCAGTTGACGCTGAGCGGGTACAGCACGAGGAGCAGCAGCATAAGCGCGGCGCGCTTTGCGTCCTTATTGCGCAAAAGCGCGGACGCCGCCGCAACAACGATAACAAGCGCGCACACCAAATGCGCCGCCATCGCCGCGCCGGAGGTGACAAGGCCGAAGTTCCCGCCGATGAATATGCCGAAGAAGGACGTGTACGCCGTCAAAAGCCCGCGCAGGGGGTTGAGTTCGGTCGTGACCTCATATTCCTGATACCCGGTGTCCATCGCGTACTCTACGATGAGTGTGACTGCATAATAGAGCGCGAGGGCGACGGCGAGGAGCAAGAGATATCTCAGTGCCGCGCGCATAACGGACTTCGCATCGGCAGTGTCGCGCATGAGCGACTGAATTAACAGCACGACGCAAAGGCTTGCCGCGAGGGCAATATACGCCTGATAAATGCCGAGGGAGAACGCCAAAACGACGCAGCCAACAGCGGCGCGGCACTTATCACCGTATGTGAAAAGGTACACCGCAAGCACGGCAAGGAATATCGCCAGAGCGTAAGACGCGCTGGTGAACATATAGCAGATATTGCCCGTGAGCGCGGGAAAGGCCGCAAACGCGCCGCTTATCAGAATCTGCGAAGCGCGGCTTTTGAACTTGAAGCACTCAATGACGACGCACACCGTCGCCGCGATGAGCAAAAGCGTAATAAGCCCATAAATCCACGGCATCGACACGTCCGGGAACAGCAGCTTCGTCACTTCCAGCCCCCAGCGGCCGGAGGTCACGGTTGCGCCCTTTGAAAAGAGCGCGGCGGTTTCGTCGGCATTGAGGAGCTTGTTGGTGAAGGCGAAGGTATGCGCGAGGAAGCCGAAAACGAGCGTGGACGCAATGGGCAGGGCGTGGCGGCGCGCCACGGCGGCGAGGTCGAGGGCGGCGCGTTCAAAGAGAGAACCGGTTTTTTTCATTGCACTCCCCTCCTCAGCCGAGCTTGACGACCACGTAGTCGTCAATGATTTTAATCGAGCCATAATACGGGTATTCGTTCATCTCGGCAAACTCCGCGCTTGCCGCAAGCGCGTCAAGCTCCGACTGCGTGGCAAGGGGGATTTCACTGCCGAGGTAGCGGCGGATGAAGTTTTCGCGCGAATAGATGTTGATGAGGTCGCGGCTCGGCCCGGTGATGTAACCAAGGTCGATTTCCGGGCGCGTGGCAACGGCGTTGTCCTGATGGCCGATGAGGGCGAGCTTTTTCGTCTCGTCAAAGCCGTCGGTGTTCTCCGCGCGCGCGAGGAGAATGGAATAAAACGAATACGCGTTTTCATATTCGAGGTACATTTCAAGATAAACCTCGTTTGCAAAATAGACATTGCTCGCAAGCGCGATGGTGAGCGTGGCATATACCACGTCGCGCGCGGCGCACTTTATCACGGTCTCGCCGTCAAAAACGCGCTGCAAAAGCATCGCGGCGAGGACGTAAAACGCAACAAAGCTATAAATGACCAGCGTATGGATAGACTCTTTGGCCATGGCGAGGAACATGCAGTTTACGGCAAGGGGCAACACGAGAACAAGTGCCACGATGAGCGCGGCGACGCCGATGCGCCCGGCGCGGGCGCTTTTCACGGCGGCGTAAGCCGCACCGACAAAGCACAGCGCAAACAGCACGATGTGCGCAATGCGCGACGCCTCGCTCGTGATGAGAGCATACTCGCGATAAGTGAGGTAATAGGCAAAAAAGTCATAGGCCGTGCGCACCCGGCCGAGTATGCCGGAGGCTGCGGCGTTTTCGCGTACATAGGTGTTAAACTCCGCGCCGGTGAGCTTGAAAACGGCAAGCGTGACGAGCGCATACAGCGCGAGCGAGACCGCGAGCATTCCAAGCGCCTTGAAGCAAAAAACGATGACTGACTTGAAATCACGCTCAGCGTCAAGGCAGAGCTTGAGCGCATAGAGCAGGAGCAGGCTTGCCGCGAGGGCGATGTAGGATTGATATATTCCGAGAGAAAGCGTCATGAAAAACGCGGCGAGGGCGGCATTTTTCCACCCGCCACGGCAGAAAAGCAACACCGCAAGGACTGCAAACAGAAAAGAGAGCGCATACGCCGAGCTTGTGAACATGAAGCAGAATGTGCCGGTTTGCGAGGGGAAGGCGGTTATCATCCCGGCGAGGAGCACGGAGATAAGCCTGCCCTTGATGTCGAAAAGGCGCACAATGAGGCAAACGGATACCGCGAGCAAAACAAGGCTCACAAGCCCATAAAGCCACGGCATGGAGTAATCCGGGAAAAGGAGCTTGACCGCCTCCAGCCCCCAGCGGCCTGACGTGACTGTCGCGCCCTTGCCGAAAAGGGATTCGATTTCGTCGGCGTTGACAAGCTTGTTCGTGAAAGCAAATGTGTGCGCCGCGAGGCCGAAAACGAGCGCGGCAAGGAACGGAACGCGGTCGCGCGCCGTGGCGCGCCATGCGCGCGCAAGGAACATTTCAAGCGGCGTCGCGCTTTTATTTTGCATTGCCATCACTCCTTCGTGCAAAAAATCGGGATAAGCGAATGAAGCCGTATGCCGCGACGGGCACCATGAGCATCACATAGACCAAGGCGTACTGCGACTTAGCCTCAAAAAACAGATGATAAATGAGGCCGCCGAGAATGACGAGCGGCAGGAGTGCGGCCTTGACGTCGCCCCGCCGGAGCAGCAGCAAAAGCCCCAGCGTGAAGCCGAAGAATATGAGCTGCTGGTAATAGTTCATCAATTGCGTCAAGCGGCGGGCGAAGGTTTGGCATATCAAGCGGTGCACCGTGCCCGACTCGCTGTAGCTTTTGCGCACCTGATTTGTCCACAAGCCCTGATACGTCGGCTCGTTCCACTGGCTCAGCAGCTTGCGGGAGAAAAAGCGCTGACCCTCGCGCGGGGCAGACTTGAAGTATTCAACGCGCGCGGAAATGACCTCGCGCGCCTTTTCCGATGTGGCGGCGCGGTCATAATTCTCTGCGGCATAAAGGTCGGTGGTGTAAACGCGGTCATACCAGCCGGAGCAGCTTTTGCCCTCGCTCACGCCCATGGCCATCCAGCACACCTGCGGCACACCGTCGCCGAAGGATATCTCCATTCGCCGCTCGTATATCCGCTGGGGCATACTTTGGCACGAAAGCACAAACGCCGCCGTGAAAAGCAGCAAAAGCGCGGATTTGACACTCGGCTTTTTGATGAGCGTGAGAAGCCAAATTATCATAATCGCGATGAAAAACACCATGCAATTGAGCTTCAAAATGACTGCCAGCGCCAAAAACGCGGCACAGAGAACGCCGTCAATGATTTTGCCGCGCTCGGAAAAGCGGAGAAAGGCCAGCATGCCCGCGCTTGACGCGGCAAAGCCGGGGATGAAGCCGTACATATAGGTTGAAAAGAGGATTCCCGGCAGAAAAAACATGAACAGCACCGCCGTAATGCGCTCAACGTCTTCATTTTTGAAAATATAATGGGCGCATCTGACCGTGCAGACACAGCCGAGGGCAAGATAAATTGCGTTGAGCGCTTGCAGGGCAAGCGACGAAAAGCCCTCCGGCGCATTGGGCAGCACGCGCGCAAACGCGCGGAAGAAAAGCTCTTCATACAGCGCAAAGCCGAGCTGATACGGGAAATTCTTGAAATAATCATTATAATAGCTCAAGTCACCCTTGGCCGCCTGACGGGCGAAAAAGGTTATGGCATAAGAATCCTCGGCCGGCTGGAGCTTCGCGGAGAGGGCGAACAAAATGCCGAGCGCCGTAAGCCACAGCGCCATCACCGCCGTAATGCGCGCGGCGGGAACGCCGGAGAGGACGCGGCGGAGAATATAAACCGTCGCGGTGCAGATTACGAGCACGATGATATTGAGAAAGAAATTATCATAATTAAACGTGACTATCTCACCGCCGACGCCGCCGGTGCTCATGCCGGTGGTGCGAATGAGCGACATGGGCAGCAAATACGCCATGAAAAGCAAAGTGAGCACAAGCACGCCGCGCGCGCAGAGACGGCCGAAGCCATTCGATTTTCCGTTCAATTTCGTGCTCATACTCTTTCCCCAATAATTTTATTTTCTACCAATCAAGGCGGACAATGATGACTCCGTCATCGCGCTTTATGCCGCCGTCGGCGGGATAGCGCGGCATGCTCGCGGCCTTGGCAAGTTGCTGCTGCGTAAGCTCGGTTTCATCAATGACGTCGCAGTCAAGCCCCATGTAATATTTCAACAGCTTGTCCCGGCTGTAGGCCGAGACAAGCTCATCGCCCACGGCGATGAGACCCTTGGTGTCAATCTCGGACGCCTTGTGCACCTGCTCGCTCCCGTCGCCGAGGAGGGCGATTTTGTCATCATCGGAATAGTCGGGCAGCTGCTTTATGCGCGAGATGAGCGCGGAATAAAAGCCGTAAGTCTCTTCATAGACGAGCTTTTGCTTGAGAAAGACCTTGTTTGAATAAACGAGATTGCACATCACGATGACGGCAAGGCACAGCGCGCCCACATCGTGCAAGCAAAGCCGCCCCGTTCGGGCGTGATCCCCATCCAGCACCGCCGCCACGAGGACATAAACGCCGACAAAGCCGTAAAGCATGACGGCGTGAATGAACGAAAAAATGAGAATGCAGTTGACCGCAAGCGGCAAAACCAAAAGGAGCGCCGCCCAAAGGAGCTTTCTTGCAAGGTCGCGGTCTTTTATAAAGCACTTGATCAAGCACACAAAAACCGCCGCGAAAAGGACGAGATTTGCAAGCTGAGCCGTTCGCGTGGGGATATACTGCAAATAATTGTGACGAAAGAAATAGAAAAACGAGAGATACGCGGTTTTTATTAGACGGAGAATTGTTGCGGGGGTGATACTTTGATCCAGCAAATCAGCGGCGTAGTCATTATACTCCGTCGCCGTCGCGGCAAGGACGAGCTTGTTGACGGCAAAGTAGACCGCAAGCCCCACGAGCATCACGCCAAGGGATTTCACGCCGAACGCTATCCCCTCTTTGGCCGACCACTCACGAGTTATCAGCTTTTTTATGATGTACACGACAAAAAGGCTTGCCGCGAGGGAGAGATACGCCTGATATATGGCGCAGGCGAGGCAAAACAGGAGCGCGCTGAACGCCGCGCGCCCCCTGCCGCCGCGCGTCAACTCATAGACGCTGAGCGTAAAGAGCAAAAAGCTGAGTGCGTAGGGCGCGGCCGTGAACATATAGGTCAGGGTGAGCGCTTCGGCGGGAAAGGTGACGATGACGGCGGCGAGGAGCGCTTGCAGAACGTGGCTTTTGATGTCAAAAGTGCGGATAATGACGCAGCAAGACGCGCTGAGCAGCACAAGCGCGATAACGCCGTTTATCCACGGCATGGACACGTCGGGAAAAACCGCGCTCGTCAAATGCAGAAACCACCTGCCGGAATCAATCGTCGCGCCCTTGGAGAAAAGATACTCCAGCTCATCTTGATTGATGAATTTGTTCGTCATGGCACTTGCATGCGCCACAAGACCGAAAATGACACTAAAAAGGAAGGTCAGCTTATATCCCCGCGCGAGGGAAAGGATATTCTCTTTTGCGGTTTTCATAAGCTTCACTTCCCTGTTCGTTTTATCCCAATTTCACGATTATGAAGTCGCCGACTTTCTTGATTGAGCCGTCGTATGGATAAATGGGCATGGCGTCGACCTCGGCGGCGGCGCCGGAGGCGTCCCACTGCGCCCAGTCAAAGGTGGGCGGGTCAAAGCCCGCGTAATAGGTGAGGAAATCACTGCGGCTATAAACATTTATCAGCCCTTCCATTATGCCGACGAGATCCGAGGTGTCAATTTCATCGGACTCATGCAGCAGCTCGTGCGCATCGCCCGTGATGAACACCATCGTGTCCTCGCCATAGCCGGGCGTTTCCTTGATGCGCGAGGTGAGGGTTGAATAAAACGCGTAGGAGTTTTCATATTCGAGCTTCATTTTGAGATAAAGCCGATTTGCGTAAAAAACATTGCAGAGCGAAATGGCCGCCATGGCAAGACACAGCGCGTCGCGCACGGCGTGGTGGCGCGACGTCATCAGGCTTTCGCAGACGACACATGCGAGAACATACACCGCGACGAAGCTGTAAAGCATGAGCGTGTGGCGCTGGGCGGAGACGATGTACAGGCAATTCACGCTCAGCGGCACGAGAATCAGCAGCAGGATAAGCATCGCCGTGCGCGCCTTGTCATGCGCGCGGCACATGAACGCAACAAGCTCATACCCCACCAGCGCCAAGCACAAGAAGTGCAGCACGGCGGAAAAGGGCGTCGCGACAAGGTGATAATACCCGCGATAAAAATAACCCAAGAACGCTGTGAACGCCACACGAATGCCGAAAAGCACGGACTCGGCGTCCGTTTGAAAGCTCGCGTCGGCATAGGAATTATACTCCGTGTGCGTGACGATCATGGCGAGCTTGTTGATAATATAGTAGATCGCGAGGGCGAGGGCGAGATACGCGAAGCACTCAAGCCCCGTGCGGATAATCTCGCGCACACTGCGCTCACCATCCAAGGTGAGTTTGATGAGATAAACCACGCAAAAACTAGCCGGGACGGCGAGATACGCCTGATATATCCCCAGAGAGAACGCGAGCAGCGCCGCCGCAACGGAAAAGCGAGCCTTGCCCTCGGTGCAGAGGACGAAATAGAGCGACAGCACCGCAAGCAGCAATGCCAGCGCATAAGGCGCGCAGGTGAACATATAGCTGAACGTGACAATCTGCGAGGGGAAAACGACCATGAGCGCGGCAAGCACCGCGCGGATAAGGCCGCTTTTAACATCAAAAATGCGAACGGTTATACACGCGGCGGCCACGAGCATGATGAGCGAGAGCATGCCGTTAATCCACGGCATGGAGAGGTCGGGGAAAATATAGCTTGTCAAGGCAAGCGCCCAGCGGCCTGAGCTCAAGGATTCGCCCTTGCCGAAAAGCCCGGCAATCTCGTCGAGATTCAAAAGCTTATTCGTGAAAACGAATATGTATGCGGCAAGGCCGACGATGAGCGCGGAGAGTGCGGGGGCGGCATAGTGCGCCGTGCGCTTTGACGATATTTCGTTTGCTCTCATCGCTCATCTGCCTTTCTTTTTGATTTATTTAAGCTTGAACAGCTTGCCGCACTGCGCGGGGACAGTGCCTGTGAATATACCGCAATCAGCTGTGGTGCAGTCGGCTGTGAACGCCGTGTCGCGCTCACTGCGGTTGATGACCGCGAGATAAACGCCGTTTTCCGCCGGGACGCCGAGGGCGTCAACGCCTGTGATAATATAGCGGAGAATCATGAGAACATCGGCGTTTTCGGCCATGAAAACGGCCTCGCCGGTGCTGAGCGCCGGGGCTGAATTGCGCATGTTGGCAAGCTCGGCATAGTGATTGCAAAGCGCCGCGTCGCCCTCTTTGAACGGCTGGCGGTTGAACGGGTCGCAAACGCCGTTCATGCCCTGCTCGTCGCCATAATAAACGCTCGGCACACCGGGCACGGCGAACTGAATAAAAGCGCACAGCCTTTCGAGGATAAGCGCGCGTTCAAGCGCCGCGTCGGAGAATTTGAGTTGAAGCTGCTGTTCGCGGCTGAGGTCGCGAATGTTGAAGTCCACGCACAAGGCCGTGCGAAGTCTGTCAACATCGTGCGTCCCCAAAAGGTTCATCAGCGAATAGTACAGCGGCTTGGGATAATTCATCTGCTGAGAGATGAGAAAATCGCGGAGGGCATAAGCGTTGATGTGGCCGCGCGCAAAGGCGAGAACGGCGTTGCGGAACGGATAATTCATCACGCTGTCGAGCGAGCACCCCAGCGCGTAGTTACGCCGCTTGCCGTAGCTTTCTTTGATGACCGCGTCCTCCCACACCTCGCCCAGGATGAGCGCGTCGGGCTTTTCCGCCTTTGCCGAGCGGCGAATGAGGGCAAGCGCTTCATCGGGCAACTCATCGGCGACATCCAGCCGCCAGCCGGACGCACCGCGACGAAGCCATGTCTTCACGACGCTGTTCTCGCCCGTGATGATATAATCCTGCCATTTCGTGTTGTTCTCGTCGACCTCCGGCAGATCCTTGAAGCCCCACCAGCAGCGGTATTCATCGGGGAAGGACTTGAAATCATACCATGAATAAAACTCTGACTCTTCCCCTTGGCATGCGCCGACGGTGGAATAATTCCCATAGCGGTTGAAATACACGCTGTCCGCACCGGTGTGGGAGAAAACGCCGTCGAGCACGATGCGTATGCCGTGCTCGCGCGCGGCGCGGCACAGGCTTTCAAAGTCCTCATTCGTGCCGAGTATGGGGTCGGGGCGCATGTAATCCGAGGCGTCATAACGGTGGTTTGAGCGCGCCTCGACAATGGGGTTTAAGTACAGCACAGTCACGCCCAAGGACTTGAGATAATCGAGCTTGCTTTCAATGCCTTTGAGTGTGCCGCCGTAAAAGTCATCTGGGCTGTAATCGCGCTCAAAGGGGCGCGGGAGATAGCGCACAGGCTCGTCAAGGCTCGCGTGAAGCTCCGCCGTTTGGCCAAGGGCGCGGTGATATTCCACGCCGCGCTTGGCCGTGTCGTCATGGGAAAAGGCAAAACGGTCGGGAAATATCTGATACATCACACTGCGCCGAAACCACGCGGGCGTGTCAAATTCGGGCAGGGCGACCGTCAGGCGGAAGCCGCCCGTTTCGCGTCCGAAAACGCGGCCGATATATCCGCTTGCATCCGGGCAGAGCCAGTGTGTCCCATCCTCGGTTTCGATGCGGAAAAAGTACCACAAGGCAGCGGGCTTATCGGGCGCGGTGATATGCGCGACATAGTCGCGCCCCTCGCGCTGCATTTGGTGCTCAACGCGATATCCGTCGCCATAAACGACAAACTCCGCCGTTTTCACCGCACCACCGAGGACGCGAAACGCCATGCGGAGACTATCCCCGCACTTCACCGCGCCGCCGGGGGCGCGAAACTCCGCGCGCCGTGCATCATACATGACCGAAAGACGGCACACCGCCGCCGAGCGCAGCAGGCTTATCACGTGCGCCGTGCGCGGCTGGAGAGGGTAGACGTCATCTGTGTTTATCCCATCTGCGCGAATGTCGGCGCAGCAGTGCGTCACGACGTTGTACGCCACGTTCATCGCAAAGCCGCAGTCGTCCATCAAAAGGCGCATAAGCTCCGGCGCGACAAGGGGGTTGTCCTCGCAATAAAAGCATTCGCGAAGTCTGTCCAGCGTCAGCCCGCGTTTGAGACAGCACTGCGCCGCGTGATACGCCGTCGCCGCCGCGTCAAAATACTGCCGCGTGAGCGCGGGGCAGTCGGGGGCGTTGAGAAGCGAGCAAAGCGCTTCATCGCCGCCGTCGGCCACCCAGCGCCCGTCATCGAGCCGCGCCGTGACCGCGCGGCGACCGATGTACTCAATGGACAGCGCATAATCATTCGACCAGCGCTCTTTATAGCTGCCGCCGAAGAAGATATTATAGCAAGTGTTGTTTACAGCATACATATATAAAGTTTTGCATACTCCTGTGCAGAAATATCAAAGCCGAAGTCGGCCTGCATGGCGTTGGAAATGAGGGATTTCATGGCGTCTTTATCCTGCCACACGGCAAGCGCGCGGCGAACCGCGTCGCGCAGCTCCCAAGCGTCGTAATTGGCAAAGGTGAAGCCCGTGCCCTCGCCGGTGTATTGGTTATAGGGCATGACCGTGTCGCGCAGGCCGCCGGTTTCGCGCACGATGGGGAGCGAGCCATAGCGCATGGCGAGCATTTGGCTCAAGCCGCAAGGCTCAAAGCGCGAGGGCATGATGAAAAAGTCACTGCCGGCATAGTAAAGATGCGAAAGCTCTTCATTGTAGCCGAGATAAGCGCAAAGTCTGCCGCGATAACGCTGCTCCGCGCCGCGCATGAAGCTTTCAAACCTGTCCTCGCCCGATCCGAGAAGCGCAAACTGCATGTCCTCATGGCTCATCAGCTCATCGAGCGCACAGGAGACAAGGTCAAAGCCCTTTTGCTCCGTCATGCGCGTGACCATGACGAAAAGCGGCACTTCCGGGCGCACTTCAAGCTCCAAACGCGCTTGAAGCTCGGCCTTACACTGCGCCTTGCCTTTGAGGTGTCCCCTGTCGAAGCGGGCAGGGAGCTTGGAGTCGGTCTTGGGGTTGAAAACCTGCTTGTCGATGCCGTTTATGATGCCGGAAAGGTCATTGGAGCGGGCGTTCAAAATGCCGTCCAGCCCCTCGGAGAAGTACGGGGTACGGATTTCCCAAGCGTAGCTGGGGGATACGGTGTTGACCTTGTGGGAAAAGACGCAGCCTGCCTTGAGGAAGTTTGCACAGCCGTAAAGCTCCATATATTCGGCGGTGTAGTACTTGGAGTCAACGCCGAGGAGGTCTTGGACAAAGTCAAAGCCGCACTTGCCCTGAAAGGCGATGTTATGTATGGTCAAGAGGAATTTCAGGTTCTCCTGCATCGCGCCGGGATACTGCGTGCGCGCAAGCATTGGAATCATGGCGGTGTGCCAGTCGTTGCAATGGATGACGTCAACTGCAAAGTCGAGGCTGGGCAGGGCGTCAAGCACCGCGCGGCAAAAATATGCATACTGCTCGATTTCATCATAGCCGCCGCGATATATCCAGTCGCCGAAATAGCGCTCACTGTCGACAAGATAAAATGTCACATCGTCGAGGACGAGCTTTTCAATGCCGACGTATTCATGGCGCCAACCGAGGTCAACGTAAAAATAAAAAAGGTGCTCGACGCGGTCGGCGTATTTTTCTTTGATGATGCGGTGGTAGGGCGTGATGACGCGCGCGTCGATGCCGAGCTTGGCAAGGGATTTGGGCAGTGTGCCGACAACGTCGGCAAGGCCGCCGGTTTTGGAAAGGGGCGCGCATTCCGCCGAGGCGAGAAGCACATTCGGCAAAGCCGTCCGGCCGCGCTGATTAAGCATTTCTCGAAATTCTTTTTTCATTTCATTTCCTCCGTTGTGTTCATAAGCGGCTTACCAATGCTCATTTTCATCCGATGTTATATCTAATCAGTTTATTATACCGCTTTTCTCTGTCAATTCCAAGTACAAATTATGAAAACGGCAGAGAATTATAAAAATCCCCTGCCGTTGCGGTAATGCGCAAAGCGTCAAATGATATGTATAACGCCGAAGGTGATGGCGGTGATGATGGCGGCGGCCATCAAAACGCCGAGGAAAATGCACGGCACGGCGTGCTTGAGCTTCATGTCCAAAAGCGCGGCGATGAGCGCGCCCGTCCATGCGCCCGTTCCGGGAAGCGGAATGCCGACAAAAAGCAGCAGCGCGATAGGACCGTATTTTTCGACCGTTGCGCCCTTGAGATGTGCCTTGTTTTCAAGGCGGGTGATGAAGCCGTCCATTTTCGGCATGCGCTGGCGCATCCAGTGGAAAATGCGGTTGATGAAAATGACGATGAACGGCACGGGCACCATGTTGCCCAAAACCGCCGCCGCAAGTGCGAGAGGATAATCCAGCCCGAAGCCGATGCCGTAGGGCAAGCCGCCGCGAAGCTCAATGATGGGAACCATGGAAATGAAAAACGTGGCAATGAATCTGCCGACAGTAGTGCTTGTGAGCCAAGAAATCATAAAAAATCTCCGTTGAAAAAAGAATCTATTGGATTATACCATAGGAATGTCAAATTGACAATCTAAGAATTCGTTAAGTTATGCTAAACTTTTCGTAATTTCTTGTTGTTGTGCTTTCTGACGCAATATTATATAATATGTTCCACACCAATCAGGCGGGAGGAGAAAATGAAAAAACGAATGGACAGCTTGCAGGCGCTGCGCTTTTTGGCCTGTCTTTGCATATTCTCCCATCACTGCTATATCACAAGCAACGTCTTTTGGGGCGTTGAGATATTCTTTGTGCTGTCGGGGTTTTTGATGGTTTACAGCTATTACCCCCACCCGTCGCTTTCGCGCGCGCCATTGTCCTCGCTGCGCTTTGCGGCGAAAAAGGTGGGCAAGCTGTACCCCCTGCACATTCTCACCATGCTGCCCATACTCGCGCTGGCGATATATGCGCGCGAGGACGCGGCGTATATCTTGACCGGGCTTGTGGAAAACATATTGCTGATTCAGGCGTGGTCGCCGGTGTATGCCATCTCGCTCAACGGCGTGGCGTGGTATCTCTCCGTGTGCGCATTTTTATATTTCATGTTCCCGTGCATTCTCGCGTGTATCCGCACGTACCGCTCGCGGCGCGCGGCGTTTGTCGCCTGCGGGGTGCTGTTCGCGCTGGAGTTCGTCGCGGCGGCCGCCGCGCTGCCGCTGGGGCGGCTGATATACGGCGCGGACGGAGACATGACGAAGTATATCGAATGGTATGGGTACATCTCTCCCCTTTTCCGGCTTATCGACTTTGCCGTGGGGTGCAATATAGGTTATCTTTTCCTCACGCGCCATGATAATGAGCTTGCCGACAAGCGCATGCTCGCCGGGGCGGAAATTATATGCGCCGCGCTTTTCGTGGGGGCGGTGCTGATATCGCGCTCTGAGAGCTTTCTTGCGCGCGATGAGTTTTCGCGCGGATTTTTGTATCTCCCATTTGCCTCGGCGATTGTGTATATCTTTGCCGACGGCAAGGGCGCAGTTCCGCGCCTGCTAACAAACCGCGTCACAGTGTATCTCGGCAACATAAGCGCGTGTTTTTTCCTCATTCATCAGGACGTTATACGCATTACTTACATACTGCTTGACCGTTTTGATTTCGGCATGGAGCATTATAAGCTCATACTTTTCGTGTTCTGCGGGCTTGTGTCCGTCGGGCTGTCGGCGCTTTACATGAGGCTTGAAAGCGCCGCGCGGAGCAAGGCGGCGCGCACTTAATAAAGTTTGCGCGCCTCAATGTAATAGCGCTTATCCTCGGCGTGCCCCACGGAGAAGCTTTTGCGCGGGAGAATGCCATGTTCGGCGACATAAGTGAAAAGCTCTGCCTTGTCCATGCCGCCGTACATGAAGCCGATTGCGTTGTCCTGCGCGGCAAGCTCGCGCAGGGCGGCCTCGCCGTGGATATAATCAACGGCAGCGGCTCGGTGAGAGGCTATGTAATCATCAATAAAGCGCTGGATTTCACCGGCTTCAAGGCCGGGGACGAGCACGCGCCCCGCCTCGTCGCGCGTGAGATATTCCACCGCTCTCCCCTGCTCGGTCGGGAACGCCGCGCGCAGGGCGGCGATGACCTCGGCGGGGTCGATGTTGAACATGACGCGATAAATCGGCTCAAAGCGGATGGCGTCGGAGTGGATGTTAACAAGCTCGGCAAGGGCAAACTGCGCCGCCGCTGTACCGATTTCGGGCGCGGCGGCCTTGGCAGAGGCCAAGGAGTGATTCCCATCGCCCACGGCGTAGGCAAAGCCGCCGTTTTCGCCGTCGCAGGACTGTTCAAGCGCCGACAAAAGCGAGAGTATTCTCCCCTGCTCGACCTCGTCAATGAGCCAGCCGCAGATATGTCCGCCGCCGAGCATGAGGTCAAAATCATACAGCTTATCAAGGCGCGAGGTGTCGACGCCCTCAATTATCTCGCGCTTGCCGTCATCGAGAAACACCATGATGTGCGGCAGCTCCAGCGGGGCGTGACGGCGAATGGCGACGCGCGGCGGAATGCGTTCGAGCACCGTGCCCTCGGTAGGGCGAACGAGGCTTTTTTCGCCGAGGATATAGCTGTACGCTTCAAGCGCGAACGCGCCGACAATGCCGCGGCGCACTGCGCCGTCGGTCTGTGTGCGTTCAACGAGAATCATCGCGTTTTTATACTCGATGAAAACGCCCTCGTCGAGATATCGGCGCATGGCGGCGTTGATATTGGCAATGCTCGCCGAGTCATCGGCGGAAAGATAAACCTCCGGCAGGATGAGGCGAAGCGCAGACGGCGCATCGCCGACAAGCTCGTCGGCGTGCGCCCAATATTCCGGCTGTGAGGTGAACTGGTCGCATGCAACGCATGCCCAGCGCTCAAAGCCGCCCTTGGGCAGGAGAATATCGGCGGGAGTGAAGCACGGTGTGTATGACATGGCAATTTCCGTCCTTGATAGTTCGATTATATAATAAGAATATACCATTTTGTGCGCAAGGCGTCAACATCGTGATTGACGGCGCGACAAAGCTGTAATAAAATAAGAAAAAAAGAAATATAGGAGACAAAAACATGAAAACAACCGCATTCAAGCTCGACAAGGGCAG
>CAZUSM010000024.1:0-15491 GCA_964623675.1 uncultured Oscillospiraceae bacterium | reverse complement strand
CAAAGAACTCGTGACCCAGCAGCTCCATCTGCAAAATGGCCTCCTCGGCGGACATAGGCTTGATAGAGAAACGCTTGGAGCGAACGATTTTGAACTCTTCCTCCTCGTCCTCCGCAGGGGCATACGCAGGCACGGCGTCACGCTCCAAAGCCCCCTCGCGCAAGCGCTTTTCAAGGCGGGTCTTGTTTCTGCGGATCTGGCGCTCAATCGCGGCCACGCCGGAGTCCACAGAGGCGTACATGTCGTTCGTCAGCTCGCTGGCCCTGTAGTAAAGGCCGTTGTTGTGGATGGTGATCTCCGCGAGGAAACGGCCGCGGCTGATGCTGAACGTGACAAACGCTTCAGCCGCGGTTTTGAAAAAGCGGTCGAGCTTGGAGATTTTGCGAATCGCATAGGCCCGCAAATCCTCGGAGGAATCCATCTTCTTTTCGGTGAAAGTGAACTTCATACTGCCAACTCCTTTCTTATGCCGGTCATCTTGTCGGCGCGGGGCTTGTCCGCCCCTCGCTTCATGGTTATTATAGCATAAGTGCGCCGCAAAATGAAGTGCTTTTTGTGAACATTGCACATTTTAGCATATCATACAGACTTTGCCCTTGATTTTCGTGAGAAATGACAAAAACAGCCGCCGCAACCGGGGCGCGGGCGCACAGTCGCGGCGGGATATCAGCGGGTGAGATAGGCGAAAAACGCCTCTCTGACCTCTTTTTTCACGGAGCGGCTGATGGGGACGGTGTCGCCGTTTTTCATGACAAACTCGTTGCCCTCCATGCTCTGCACGGCCTCCGGGCGCACCCAAAAGCTCTGATGGCAGTGGATGAAGTGCCCGGCCGGCTCGTCGGGGAGAAGCTCCGCGACCGGCTGCGAGGTCATGTACTCGCCCTGTTGGGTTTTCACGCGCGTGCGGCGGCCGACGCGCTCGATGTACTCGACCGCGGCGACGCTCACGGGCGTGGCCGCGCCGCGTATTTTAATCACCAAGCTGGGCACGCGGCTTACGCCGTGGTTGAGCGAGGCAAGCGCCTTTTCAAGCGCCGCGCCGATGCGCGTCTCAAGCTCGGTTTTGAGGATGAAATAGCTGTGCTCGGCGGCGTAAACGTCGGTGGCGTAGTCCAAATAGCCGGTGAGAAAGATTATCCGGCAGCGCGGCGCAAGCGCGTTGAGCCGCTCGGCAAGGCCGATGCCGTCAAGCTCGTCCATGGCGATGTCCAGCACGGCGATATCGGGCGAATAGCGCCCGGCGGAGACCTTCTCCAAAAGCCGCTGGGGCGAGGAGAAAATCTCGGTGTCGTGCGGCATGTCGCCGAGGGCACGGTTGACGATGCGGGCGGTGTACTTGGCCTGAACGGCGTCGTCGTCGCATATCACGATGTCAAGCATTTGCACCCTCCGTTTTCAGCACCAGCGAGGCTTGGAAAGTGTCGTCCTCTATGGTGTATTTGAACTGCCCGTCGTATTTTTCGGCCAGGCGGTTCATGATGTGAAAGCCCACGCCGCGTTCAAGCTCCGGTATGCGCCGCGCGGCGGCGCGGGCATTTTGCGTTGCGGCGCAGGGGTTGTGCGTGTCGATGACAAGGTACGCCCCCTGCATGCGCGCATTGAGCGCGACGTATTTGTCCTCCGCGCCGCGCAGTGCCTCCTCGGCATTGTCCAAGAGATTGCCCAGCGCGCTTATGAGGTCGACGGCGGATATGCCAAGCTCCGCCGGGAGCGCTATCGACGCGTCCACGCGTATGCCCTCGGCCTCAAGCCGGGCAAAGCGCGCGGAGAGGAACGCGTCCGCCGTGCTGTTTTGGCACAGCCCAAGCGAGGGCTTGCACAACCCGTCGGACTGAAGCTCGCGCGAATACTCCTTCGCCTCGTCCGACTCGCCGTTTGACAGCATGGCGTTTATCGTGAACAGGTGGTTTGCGATGTCGTGGCGCATGCGGCGTATCGCGTCCGACTGGGCGAGGAACAGCTCGTAATAATTGCTCTGCGCGCTCATTTGGCGGCGGATGCTCTCATTCTCGGCGATGAGCACCCAGCGGTTCGCCACGCGGCGCATCAGCGCAAACACGCTCACATCCGATATCAAAAACACGAACAAAACCACGGTGATCGCGGTGTCTTGGCGGAGACTGGTGCTGTACGACGCGAGGGTCGCCCAGCCCAAAAGCAGCACGCACTGGCAAAAGAAGAACAGCGCCCCCGCGATGATTTCAAAAGCGCTCAACGCGCCGGTGCTCGACTTTCTGTGCCGCAAAACGAGCGCACAGAGAATGAGCATCAGCACCGTGTATATGAATATGTACAGCGAGTATTGCCCGATGCGCTCGGCAAGGGCGAGGCTTTCGCTGCCGGTGGTGAAGATGGGGAAGTTGAATTTGTCAAAAAGCACCGTGATAAGCTCGCTGAGGACGAGGACGCTTTCCGCCGCGCCGAACGCGAGCAGCTTGTGATACCACTTGTCGGCGTACAGCAGCAGCGGCAAGGCCAAAATCACGAAGCCGATCGGCACGCGCGCAAACGACAGCCGCTGCGGGAACGCCAGCAGCAGCGAAAAATACATCGCGTTTATCGCGGCGAAGTCCGCCGCCGCGACCACCCACAGCTTGCACCGGCGCTCAAGCATAATGTCAAACGCGCAGTACATCACCGCAAATTGCAGCACCGTCACGACGTAATTGAATAACGACATTTCTTCCATGTTCTACCCCACCCAAGCAAAATTGACATCGAAATGCGCGGATTGTTACACTCCGCTTGAAATCGCGCGGCGCGTCTTGTAATATGAGTTCAGACAGCCTCGCGAAGTGTCCTCATCGCTTTTGTTCTTTGAAATTCGACAAGTGTATTATAACCGCTGAATTCGCCGTTGAACAGAAACTATTTGGAAAAAGCGCCGAATGCGCAAAGTTTAACAAGCTTTTTGCGAGCCTGTCGGCATGTCACTCCTTTCTCTTTTCTCTCCTCGATATCGGTTAACAAGGGCGCAAGCACCTTGTCAGCAGATATGCACCTCTGGCCTCAAGCACTTCCGGCTTGAAGCTTACCCACACCCTTGTGCTCTCCGGTTTGAGTTCCCGGAGAGCATTTTTAATGGGGCGGGGTGTGAATAAGGCGGGATAAATCGCGCAAGCGCGATTTATCCCGCCGGGGGGTGTGGGGGGATGGGCGTTACTCGTATTTCACGCCGATTATTTGGTCAATTCCGAAGTACTTGGCCATGCTTATATTTTGCCAGTTGTCGGGGTTTGCGCTGACATAACCTGAACCATAAAGCGGAGTATACTTTGTCAAACCTTTCAGTATTTCCACGTTTGAGACAGGGTTTCCGGCCTCAACGTCGGCCATAATAATCTGCTCATTCATTCTGACCTGGAAGTCCATTTGAATTATATCACTCACGCCCCAGGCGAGAAAATAGAATGAGGCCAATATGGGCAGAATCTGCGCAATCACGGATATGGCGCTGATTTTGCCGAACAATTCAACCACCAAAATGGCGCACACCGTGACAAGGAGAAGCGACGGCATCGTCAAAACTCTTTCGGGCACATAATACGCAACCGACAGAGACAGCATAATCGTCACAGCAATAATAAGCAAAGTAACGACCACATGAAGCGTGTCTTTATCGGCCTTTGCATAAATCGCAACCACCAGCAGAATAACCGTTGCGGCAATCAAATGCCAAAAGTTTTTGCAGAGATACACTATTGTTTTTATATTGACCAGCACATGCACAGCGTCCAGGCTCCCGGTCAGCTTATTTGCTCCTTCCGCCGGTGCGAAAAGCAAAAACGCAAAGCCGATAAGCAAAAGCGCAAAAGACGCGACCATCAGCTTGCTTGGTTCACGCTTTTTGAAAAAGTACGCTTGCGCCGCAAAGAGAAACGAGGCGACTATCGTGGTTATTGCGCAGGTTTCGCTGTAAGCCCCGGCAATGAGGCTGAGAAGCAGAAATGCGGTTACAGCGACAACGCCGCGAGGCTCGCGCCCGGTGCAAAAGCTGGATACGCAAAAGTAGGTATACAAAAGGGAAATGACAGCCGTCCACAGATAGTTTACAGACCCGGCCTTCCAAAGGAACGCATCACCAAACACGGGCTGAAACACCCATATTGTCGCAAACACAGCGAAAATGGTTGCGGTTTTGAACCATACGGGATGTTCCTTATTAAGGAACGCCAGCTTGTATATTATCGCGAGCATCGCGACAAACATCAGGGAATTGAGCACCTTGAAAACCATCGTCGGGAGCATGAGGAAAAGCTGGAGCAGGAAATGGGATATAACCCGACCATTCATGGTCAAGCGATGCGCCGCCATTGACGGGAATATCTGCGAAACGCTTTCTATTCGCGCCCCATCGGCAAAGCTGAAGCAGTATCCATAATCGTCAAAAAGCATGGGAGTTTTGATGTTGCAATAGAGCATGAGCAGGAATATACACCCGAAAGCAACCAGCGGGAGGATTATTGCGGTTTTTGAATCGGCAGACAGTCCGCTTTTATTCATTCTGTTTTTCTCCGTATATGTGATTATTTTACTTCTATACCGGCTGTAACGAACTTATTGCTTCACGCCGATTATTTGGTCTATGCCGTAGTATTTGGCCATGCTGTCGTTGGGCCAGGTTTCGGGGTCTTCGGAAATGTATATTCCGTTATAGAGAGCCGGATATTTTGAACCTGCATCAATAACATCTATATATGAAGTGTCTTTTCCGGCGGCGGCGTCGGAAATCATGGTCTGCTCGTTGAGTGTGATCTGATAATCCGCATACATTATGTCGATTATACCCAAAACCATGAACAACGGGGCAATGAGTATGGGCAAGGTATGCACAACCATGGACATCGCCGTGTTTTTGCCGAACAGCTCGACCGCCAGCATGGCAGAGGCCGAGACAAGGAGAACAACCGGAATCACGAATATCCTTTCGGGGACATAGTAAGCAATAAGCGCAGAGGCCATATTCGCCATAGCCACGAGCACTAAAGCCGCAGCCGCAATCAAAGTGTCTTTATCCGCCTTTGCACAAACGGCAACGACAAAGAGAATGTCCGTCACGGCAATAACCGGCCAAAAGGTTTTGCAGACATACAATATGGAATTGAGGTTTTTGAGCAGATACTCCGCGTTTAGGCTTTTCCCGATTTTCACACCCTCTCCGGGTGCGGAGAGCAGAAACGCAAAGCCTGCAAGCGCAAGCACGAAAGAGGCTATCATCAGCTTGCCGGGCTTGCGCTTTTTGAAGAAATACGCAAGAACGGAAAACAGAACGACCGTGCCTATCGTGGTTATGGCTGAGGTTTCGCTGTAAGCCCCGGCAATGAGGCTGAAAACCAAAAATGCGGCCTTTGCGGCGACGCTCTCCGGCTCACGGCCGGTGCAAAAGCTCTTGAAGCATATATAAATATACACAAGGACGATGACCGTCGCCCAAAGATAGTTGACCGAACCGGCTTCCCACAGGAAAACGGTACCGAACGCGGGCACGTAAACCCACACCGCGGCAAACGCCGCGCAAAGGGTGACGGGCTTGAGCCACGAGGGGCGGTCTTTGTTCAGAAAAGCCAGCTTGCAAACCATTGCGAGCATTGCGACAAAAAACGCGGAGTTTACCAGCTTGAACAAAACCGAGGGGAGCATGAGGAAAAGCTGAAGCAAAAAGTGAGAGACAACACGCCCGTTCATCTCCACCCTGTGCGCGGCCATTGACGGGAATATCTGCCACACGCTTTCAATGCGCGACCAGTCAACAAAGCTGAAGCAATAGCGATAATCGTCACACAGCAAGGGAGACTTCATATTGCAAAAGAGCATCAGCAGGAAAATGCACGCGTAGACGGCGGTCAGGGCGATTTGGGCGGGGATGAGTTTTTGCTTTTTCATTTTTGTTTCTCCGTTCTGATTATTTCGCCGTTACCAGACGAGGGCGGTGTCGACGTCGGAGATGACGTTGCAGCCGGTGAGGGTTTGGCGCAGGGCGGCGACCTGCTGGGCGTTGAGCATGGTGCCGGTGAGGTTGAGGGTGCGCAGATTGGTGAGCCCCATGAAGGGAAGCTCGGAGGAAATCATATTGTACGACACGTCAAGCGATTCAAGGCCGTAAAGCATGCTGAGGGGCGTGGCGTCCATGATGGAGTTGCAGGAGAGATTGAGGGATTTGATCTGCATGCGGTTCGTCGCGTCTTGCAGGGGATAAAGGTTGGAAATATTGTTGTTGGAAAGATTGACGGTTTCGGGGTTCGTGAACTTTCCGAAGTTTGAAATGTCGCTTATGCCGAGGCCGCTGAGGTCAATGGCGGTGAGGTCATTGGCCACGGAATAGCCGCCGATGTCGACAAGATAAGTGAGCTCGGAGTGCGTGACCTCGCACGAGGGGAGACTGAGCTTGAGCGCGTCCACGGCCTCGCCGGTGAGGTTGATGTTGTTTTCGATTTGCAGCGAGCGCAGACCCGTCAGCCCGGCGAGTTGAATGAGCGCGTCATTATTAAGCCCGCAGCTGTTCATGCCGAGGATTTGCAGGCTTTTCAGCTTTTTCAGGCCGGAAAAGTCGCTGACGGCGGTGTCGGAGAGATGCAACTCCGTCAGCCCGGTCATGCTGCCGAGGGGGACGGTGGAGGAAAAATAGTTGCCGGAGACATTGAGAAAGCGCAGGCTGGTGATGCCCATGAGCGGGCGGAGGTCGGTGACATAGTTGTTCGACACGTCCAGCCATTGAAGGGTCGGGATATCCATGAGGGGGCTTAAATCGGAGATGGTATTGCCGCTGAGATTGAGCCTTTGCAGGTTCTTGCAGTTTGAAAGGGCAGAGATATTTTGAAGCCCCATGCCGCTCAAATCAAGCTCGGTGACGTCGGTTTTGAACGTGACGCCGCCGAAGCTGATGTCCTGAAACTCCTCCTCGGCGGTGGCCTCGCTGTGGATGGCGCAGTTGGGCAGAGCCGCCGCGAGGCGCTCGCGCTGGGTCTCGGAGATGGAGATGCCCTTGATGCTGAGCGTGGTGAGGTTGGTGAGCTTGGTGAGCGGGGTGAGGTCGGCGACGGGGTTGTCGTCAAGATACAGCGTGCGCAGACCGGTCAGTTCCGCCAGCGGGGAGAGGTCGATTATCAAATTGCCGCTGAGATTGAGCGTGGTGAGGCCGCCGAGCTGGGCGAGATTTGAAATGTCGCTGATGGTGTTGTCGGCAAGGGAGAGGTTGTTGAGCGCGTAAAGCTGCAAAATCTCGTCCATGACGCTGTTGCCCAAGCCCATGCCGTCAAGCGCGAGGCCGGTGGTGTCGCTTTTATACTGCTTGCCGGCCACGGTGACGAGGTTCGACTCGCGGATGACCGCGCGGCGCGCCTCAAGCTCGTCTATCCACGCGGCGACCTGCTCATCCGAGGTGTCCATCTTGCGCAGGGTCTCCAGCGCCTTGTCATAATTCCCCTGCGATTCATAGCACTGCGCCGTCATGGCCATGCACTCGTTGGTGGTCTCGATGGCGGCGGCCTTTCTGAGCATAGTGAGGGCACTGTCAAAATCGTTGGCGTAATAGCTGGTGCGCGCCTGCTCCATGTAATTGTTGAAGGACTTGTTGTCCGACACGCTTCTGAGCACGACGGCGAGCAGAATGATGAACACGGCGGAAAGCGCCGTGAACACTATGTACACCGTGCGCTTTTTGGCGGCGCGCCGCTCCAGCATGGCGGCGACCTCGGCGCTGTATTCGCGCGCGTCGTCATCGGCGCGGCGGCCTTGGCGCGGCATGGAGGCCGTGCCGCCCATGGCGGCGCGGCGGCGCGCGGTGTCCTCGCTCGGCGCGGTCACGGCGGCGTCATGCCGCCCGGTTCGGGCGGCATAAGCGCCCGTTCTGCCGGTGGCGCCGCTTGGTTTTCTTTCCTGTTGGCTCATATATTTTCTCCGGATTGTTGCGTTTTCGCATTCGCGTCGGGTGCGGTCGCGTTCGGCGCGGCGGGGGCAGATGTCGCACTCGGTGCGTTATCCGCCGCCGCGGCGGCGGGGGCTGCGGCCTCGGCGGGTTTTTTGGTCGGTGGAATAACCTTGGGGGCGCGCATTTTGGGCAGGTCAAGCTCTTCGATGTTGCGGTGCTTTTTCATGGCAAGCGCGGTGAGAAGCAGGGCGAGCATGATGCAAAGCACCGAGATTTCCTGCAGGGCAGAGGCCACGGTGACGCTGGCATCGCGCAGGGCGGCAAGATCTTCGACCGCGATGTGATAGATAAACGGCAGGCCGAACAGCGGCACAAGCAGCCACTTCGTCGGCACGACGCCGAACGCCGTGGCGGTATACAGCACGGCCACGAGCACGTAAAGCAGAATGCACAGCACCGTGTGCAGTACGCTTGTGAACGTGAAGGACTTGATGATGAAAAACACCACGCCGAGTATCACGGGCACGGACGTCGTCCAAAAAGCGCGCGAGCCGAAGAGCAAAATGCACACGATGAACAGCAGATTGCAAGTAAGCGGCAGGGCGAGCTGCGTGGCGGCGAAAAAGCTGTCGTCCAGCATGCCCCAGCACCCGGCGAGGCGGAACACCGCCGAAAGCGCCATGAATATAATCGAGGCATGCACAAGCGCGCTGTTTTTATCCACGAAAAATTTGACTCGTTTTTTCGTATCCTGCTTCATAATCTAATCCCCCCGGCGGCGCGGCTGCCCCGCGCGTATCTTTTACGTCTGTCTGCTTATGCGTCCGCCCAGTCGCCGTTGACGAAGATGGGCACTTCGCGCCCGTCGGCGGTGATGCCGGTGATGTTGAGGTCGGGCGCGCCGATCATGAAGTCCTCGTGAATCATAGACTCGTTCACGCCGACGGCGCGCGCCTCATCGGGCGTGTATTTTTCAAAGTCTTTCAAGCAGCTTGAATACCCCTCGCCCAGTGCGAGGTGGCAAGATGCGTTTTCGTCGAAAAGGGTGGAATAAAAGAGTATGCCGCTTTCGCGAATGGGGCTGTTGTACGGCACGAGGGCGCATTCGCCCAGCATGGCCGCGCCGTCGTCCATGGCGACCATGAGCTCAAGCGCCTTTTGATTTTTCTCCGCGTGAACCTCGACCGCGCGGCCGTTTTCAAAGCGGACGGAGAAATTCTCAATGAGGCTGCCGCGATAAGAGAGCGGCCTTGTCGCCACGGCGAGCCCATCCACCTCGCCGCGCATGGGCGTGGTGAACACCTCTTCGGACGGGATATTCGCGTTGAAGCACACGGGCGTGTTGAGAAGCGCCTCGTCCCCGCCCATGAAAAGCATTTTGTCGATGAGGCCGACGGTGAGGTTCGTGCCGGTGCTTTCACTGCGATAAACCAGGCGGCGCAGCGAAAGGGAGTTGAGCCAGTCACAGCGGCGGCGGAGATTCGCGTTGTGCTCGCGCCAGGCGGCCATGGGGTCATCCCCATCGGCGCGCGAGCACTTGAGTATGGCCTCCCACAGCTTTTCAACGGCCTCGGCCTCGGCAAGGTCGGGGAAAACCTTTTTCGCCCACATCGTGCCGGGGACTGCCGCAACACACCACTGGTATTTGTTCTCCATCGCGTCGCGGTAGGGCTTTGTAACCTTGAAGCGGCTTTGCTGGGCGCGCGCCCACTTGTCCTGATCCACCCCGGCAAGACCGTCGGGGTCGTCGGAATCGAGATAAATGTTCGCGGGGAGCTTGTCCACGCGCTCTTTGAGGCGCTGCTCCTCCCAAGGCTCGACACGGCCGAGGGTCGCGTCGGCTTGATACTTGATGTCAAGGCGCTGCGCCGCGGCAAAGCGCCACTCAACGCTGACCTTGCCCGCCCCGGCGAGATAGCACTCGTCGATGAGCATTTCCAAAAATTCGAGCTGCTCCGGCTCGGAGCGGATGACAACCTCCTGCCCCGGCTGAACGTTCACGCCCATGCGCGCGATGAGCTTGGCATAAGCGCGCAATTTGCCTTTGTCCATAATATCCTCCAAACGCCCCGCCGTGGGCACACCCGCCGACGGAAACACTTCTCCTTATAATTATTGTTATTATATCACAGTGTGTTTTGCATATCAAGCGGAGAAACGCCAAACGCGGCGCGGGATTTCCCGCGCCGCATTGGATTAGTTCACTCTTCACTTTTCAATCATCTTTTTCAATATCTGCACAGCGTTGGCGGCGGCGCCTTTGCGGATTTGGTCGCCGCAGCACCAGAGGGTGAGGCCGTTGTCGTCGGTCAAATCCTCGCGGATGCGGCCGACCCAGACGAGGTTTTGGTTGCCGGTGTCGAGGGGGGTGGGGTAATTGCGGCCTTGATAATCCTCCACGAGCTTCACGCCGGGGAAGGCGCGCACAGCCGCCTTGGCCTCCTCCACGCTGACCTTGCGCTCGGTGCGGAGGGTGACGGCGATGGAGTGAGAGCGCAGAACCGGCACGCGCACACAGGTGCAGGTGACCTTCAGCTCCGGCAGGTGGAGAATGCGCCGACCCTCGTTTTGCATTTTCATCTCCTCGTCGGTGTAGAGATTGTCAAGCTCGTCGCCGATGTGGGGGATGACGTTCATGGCAATCTGCGCGGGGAAGACCTTCGCCTGCGGCTGTTCGCCGGCGGAAATGGCGCTTATCTGCGCCTCAAGCTCGTGAAGCCCGGCCTGACCCGCGCCGGAGACGGCCTGATAGGTGCAGGCAATCATGCTTTTTATCGGCGAGAGCTTCGCGATGCCCGCCACGGCCATGAGCGTGATGATGGACGAGCAGTTCGGGTTTGCGATGATGCCGTTATTATCAAAGGCGTCCTCGCCGTTTATCTCCGGGACGATGAGCGGCACGTCCGGCTCCATGCGGAAGGCGGAGCTGTTGTCTATGTACAGCGCGCCGGCGGCCTTTATCGCCGGGGCAAAGCGGCGGGACATCGGGTTTTTCACCGCGCCGAGGACGAAGTCCATGCCCTCGAAGCTGTCCTCCCGCGCCTCTTCGATTTTCACGTCCTCGCCCTTGAAGCGGACAAACCCGCCCGCGCTTTTCGCGCTGGCAAGGGGCAAGAGCTTGCCGACGGGGATGTCATACTCCTCCAGGACATTCAGCATTTCCTGTCCGACGGCGCCCGTTGCGCCGAGAATCGCGATATTGTACTTTTTCATTGAATTAACCCCCTTTTTATCCTGCAAAGCCTTCATACAGCACCTGTATGGCGGCTTCAAAGTCCTTGTTTTCAACGCCTACTATTATACTCGTTTCGTCCGCACCCTGTGCAATGGTGCGGATATTGACGCCCTTGTCGCCGAGAGCCTTGAAAATCTTGCCGGAGACGCCGGGGCGAAACGGCATCTTGCGCCCGACGGCGGCCACGAGGGCGATGTCATCGCTCAAGCGCACATCGTCCGGGCGAATGCTTTTTTGAAGCTCGTTGACGACGTCATATATCGCGTCGCCCAGCGCCGCCGTGGACGAGACGAGGGCAAAGCTGTCAAGGCCGAGGGTGATGTGCTCGACGCTCGCCTTGTACTTTTCCATTATCTCCAGCGCGCGGCGGAGAACGTCGCAGGTGTTCATGTTGTGCTTGGTGACGGTGATGATGGTGAAGCTGCGCCGACCGGCGATGCCGGTGATGAAGCGCTCCTCCGCGCTCTCCTCGTCCTCGACGTGGGGCACGATGACCGTGCCGGGGTCGTCGGGGGCGTTGGTGTTGCGGATATTGAGAGGAATGCCCTTGTCCTTGACGGGCTGGACGGATTCCTCATGCAGCACGCTCGCGCCCATGAAGGCAAGCTCACGCAGCTCGCCGTAAGTGATACGCGGGATGGGGCGGGGATTGGCGACAATCTTGGGGTCGGCCATGAGTATGCCGGAGACGTCAGTCCAGTTTTCGTACATGTCCGCATCCACGGCGGCGGCGGCGAGCGCGCCGGTGATGTCGCTGCCGCCGCGGCTCATCACGCGGATGCGCCCGGTCGGCCCAAGGCCGTAAAAGCCGGGAATGACCACGCGGCCGTACTTTTCAACAGCAGCCTTGATGGCGGCATAGCTGCGCTCGGTTTCGACCTGGCCGTCAAAGCCGAAGAACACGCATTCGCGCGCGTCGACAAAGGTGTAACCCAAATAAGACGCGAGGAGCTTGGAGGTGAAGTACTCCCCTCTTGAAACCAGCTCGTCCGCGCTGACGGATTTGTCAAGCCCGGCGCGGTAGGCGCGAAGCTCCGCGCCCACGTCGTAGGGTATGCTCAGCGCGTCGCGGATTTCGACAAGGCGCGCCTCGATGCCGTCCATTATCTCGCCACAGCTCACGCCGTAGGTCAAATGCGCGTGGCAAAGATACAAAAGGTCGGTGAGCTTGTGGTCATCCGAGCTGCGCTTGCCCGCCGCAGAGGACACCACGATGCGCCGCGACGCGTCGCTTTCGACTATCGCCTTCACCTTTTCAAATTGCTGCGCGCCCGCCACTGACGAGCCGCCGAATTTCACAGCTTTAAGCATTGTATTTTATGCCTTCTTCCCTTATAATCGTAATGTATCAGCCCAGCGCGGCGAAGAACAGCTCCGCGCCGCCGCGCCGAAGCTCACGCGCGAGATTGTGCATGGCCGCGACGCTCATGGGCTTGGTGACAACGCGGCTGACCTCGCCCTCGCTGTCCACGCTCTCGGCGTCGAGCCTCGGCGCAAACGCCGAGGGAAGGCGGACATAATAGCGGCAGAGGGCGCGCGCATCGTCCGCCGGGGCGCGGCGGCAGCGCGCTGTGAGCATTTCGCGCTGGCCGACGGCGAGACACTCAAGGTCGCGCACGACGGCGGACGCCGTCGGATAGCGCCCCGCGCCCTGACCCATCAGGACGATGAGGCCGGAATTCTGGCCAAGGTACTTGGCCATGTTGAAGTTTTTCTTCACGGCGCACTCCGGCGCGTCGGGCGGCAGGAGCACGGGCTGGACGTAAGCATAGACACTGCCGTCGTCGTTCTTGCCGCCGGAGGCGACAAGGCGGCAGGTAAGGCCGCGGTTTTTGAAATCGCGCACATCGTCCGCGCGCAGGCTCTCAATGCCCTCGCACACCGCGCCCTCATCGGGCAGCACGTCATACGCCACGGCACACGCCAGCATGATTTTCCTCAGCGCGTCCAAGCCGCTCACGTCTGCCGTGGGGTCGGCCTCGGCATAGCCGAGCGCCTGAGCGTCGGCAAGCGCGGCGGCGTAATCCAGCCCCTCGGACTGCATCATGTCGAGCATATAGTTGGTCGTGCCGTTCAATATGCCGCCGAGGGAGATTATCTCATCATTTTCGCGCGCCAGCTCCAAATTGTGCAGAAACGGCACTGCGCCGCCGCAAGCGGCGCTGAAAAGAAAGCCCACGCCGTGCTCACGCGCGAGGGCGGCCAGCTCAATGCCGCGCGCGGCCACAAGCGCCTTGTTCGACGTGACGAAGTGCTTGCCGGCGGAGATGACCTGCCGGGCATAAGAATACGCCGTGTCCACGCCGCCCATGGTCTCCGCGACGGCGTCAACGCCGACGTCGGCGCATATCGCGTCAAGGCTGTCGGTCTTGAAGGGCGCATCCGCCTTCCCCGCGCGCACGAGCACCGGGCCCGCCGTGAGCGCGCCGGGCGATAAAAGCATGTCGTGCACGCCCTTGCCGACCGTGCCGTAACCCAAAACCGCAGCTTTCATAATCTACCTCCGAAAATTTGTTCTGTCCGTGAAAGAAAAACACTTGTATTTTTCTTGCCGACAGTGTATCATATAACCAAGCAAAAAACAAGACCTTTTTCAGCGAAAATTTTCACAAGGAGTTTGGCGCTTATGCTCGACAATTATCTCATTATTCACAAAAGCATTCTCCCGGAGTATTACGAAAAGGTGCTTCAGGTGCGGCATCTGATGGAGTCGGGGCGCGTGCACGACGTCAGTCAGGCCGTGCGCGAGGTGGGCATTTCGCGCAGCACCTATTATAAATACAAGGACTATATTCTCGAGCCGTCCGCCGTGGCAAGCGGGCGCAAGGCCGTGCTGTCGATGATGCTGGCGCACGAGCCGGGCGTGCTGAGCGCGCTGTTGAGCTGCATTTCCGCGTCGGGGGCGAGCGTGCTGACAATCACGCAGAGCCTGCCCGTGCACAATCTCGCCAGCGTCACCATCTCGCTGGACGTAAGCTCGCTCACGTGCGAGCTGAGCGAGCTTATATGCAACATCGAGCACACGCCGGGCGTTGAAAACGCAAAGCTGTTGGCGATTGAATGAGGAGAGAGCAATGGAATATATAAGCACAAGAAGCGCCCTGTCGGCAAGCCCGGCGGAGGCCGTACTGCGCGGCATCGCGCCCGACGGCGGGCTGTACATCGACCCCGCGCTCGCCGCGCGAAAGTTCGACGTTGAAAAGTGCCTCGCCCTCGACGAGATGGGCATGGCGAAGATGCTGCTGGAATTCCTGCTGCCGGGGTTTGAGGACATGGGCGCGCTGGTTGACCGGGCGTACAGCGGCAAGTTCGACGGCGGGGAGCTGTCCCCGCTCGTCAAATGCGGCGACGCGTGGGTGCTGGAGCTTTTCCACGGGCCGACGAGCGCCTTCAAGGATGTGGCGCTTTCCATGCTGCCCCAACTCATCACCGCCGCGCGCGCAAAGCTCGGCATCGGCGAGGAGACCGTCATACTCACCGCGACCAGCGGCGACACCGGCAAGGCCGCGCTGGAGGGCTTTCACGACGTGGCGGGGACGGGGATAATCGTGTTCTACCCGGAGGGGGGCGTGTCCCCCATTCAGCGCGCGCAGATGGTGACCCAGCCGGGGCACAACGTGCGCGTGTGCGCCGTGCGCGGCAACTTTGACGACTGCCAGCGCGGCGTGAAAGAGGCGTTCGCCGCCGTGGACGCGGCGAGCTTCGGCAAGCGGCTCAGCTCGGCAAACTCCATCAACATCGGCCGCCTCGCCCCCCAGCTCATCTATTATTTCTCCGCTTACGCCCGGCTCATGCGCGCAGTCGAGATAAAATTCGGCGAGAGGGTCGACTTCATCGTGCCCACGGGCAACTTCGGGGACATTCTCGCGGGGTATTATTGCAAGCTGATCGGCCTGCCCGTGGGGCGGCTGGTGTGCGCGGCGAATGAAAACAACGTGCTGCGCGACTTTATCCTCACGGGGCGCTATGACGCGCGGCGGGATTTCAAGCGCACAAGCTCGCCGTCGATGGACATCTTGGTGTCATCAAACCTCGAAAGGCTTTTGTTCCTCGCCTCCGGCGGGGACAGCGCCGCCGTGGCGGTGTGGATGAATGCGCTGAAAGCCGACGGCGTGTACTCCGTGGACGAGGCCACACACGCGCGCATTCGCGAGGTTTTTTCCGCCGGATTTGCCGACGAGGCGGCGACCAAGGCGACCATCGCGCGCGTATGGCGCGAGGAGGGGTATCTCTGCGACCCGCACACCGCCGTGGCGATGAGCGTGATGGACGATTACCGCCGCAGCTCCGATTACACGGGGGCAAGGTGCGTGGTGCTGTCCACGGCGTCGCCGTTCAAGTTCCCGGCGGCGGTGCTGTCCGCCATCGCGCCGGGCGCGGCGGCGGACG
>CAZUSM010000023.1:0-15692 GCA_964623675.1 uncultured Oscillospiraceae bacterium | reverse complement strand
AGAAGAAAACTGATGAGCCGTTTTTTCATGGTATTTGCTCCCCCTAACCGACCCTTTGCGGGCCGTAATTTTACAATGCGTTGAGTGTGCGTCCGCAGTCTGACTTTCGCGGCAGACCGCGGGCGACGCTATCTAAGCGCGATCCCCGCTCTTTTCAGCGCGTTGGATCGGATCACTTACTTTTCTGCAGCCGCCTTGTCGGCGGTGGCGGTGGCGGCGGAGTCGATGGTGACGACGCCGCTGATGGGAATGTAAAGCGCTTCACCGACCTTGAAGGCGGCGAGGTTGTCCTTGCCGTTGAGGGTCTTGAGCATGGCCTCGTTGGCGTTGAAATCAAGGCCGTAGCCGGAGGTGATGACGTTGTACACCGTTTCGCCCGAGCCCATGATGTGCTTCATGACAGTGTAGCGCACATCCGTGCCGGTGGCGACGACGCTGGTGGGCAGGAGAAGCTGCTTGCCGACGCCGATTTTGTTGAAGCCCGAAAGATTGTTCAGGGCGAGGATTTGGTTGGCGTAGGTCTTGTAGCCGATGCCCCAGCCTTTGTAGATGCTGTTGACGGTGTCGCCGGACTGGACTTGGTAGTTGACGATGTAATAGCCGACGGTGTCGGTGGACGGAATCTTGGTGGCCATGCCCGGTTCTTTGGCCGAGCCTGTCACCGCCGCGGCGGTTTGGCCGCCGGTGGTGGTGATGGTGACGGAGGAGGCCGCGTTGGAAAGGGTCTTGGCCGCCGCCTCGGACACGGGAACGGCGAACTGGCCGCCGATGGGAATCTTGGTGAACTCGTCTTCATTGGCGACGTTGTTGAGCGCCATGACGATGTTCTTGTAACTGTAATAATCAAAGCCGTGCGCCTTGCAGATGCTGATGACCGTGTCGCCCTTGGCGACGGTGACGATGGCGACGGTGGGCTCTGCGCTGGCCGTGACCGTGACGGCCGAGGCCATCACCACGAGCATCACGACGGTGAGCAAAAGGCTGAGCATTCTCTTTTTCATTGCTGTTTCTCCCTTAAAACGGAACGGTTGGTTTAGACTATTTCGTGCCTCTTGCTATACTGACGTTTCATTTGCGCATTTGTTCCCCATGATTCGGTTACAATATTACAACAAGTTCAAACAAATTGCAAGAGGTATTTTACAAAAAGAATCGAAAAATTACAGAAAAATTTCAAAAATTTTTGTGAGGCGGTTTACATAACGCCATTATTCGTAGCCCATGGGGTTTTTCGACTGCCAAGCCCATGCGTCGCGGCACATATCGTCGAGATTATACTGCGCCTTCCAGCCGAGCTTTTCGGCGCTCTTGTCGGGGCTGGCGTAGACGGTGGCGATGTCGCCGGGGCGGCGGGCGACGATTTCATAGGGCACCTTGCGCCCGGTGACGCGCTCGAACGCCTTGACCATGTCCAAAACGCTGTAGCCCGTGCCCGTGCCGAGGTTGAACACGCTTTCGCCGCGGTTTTTCTGCATGTACTCGATGGCGGCGACGTGGCCGCGCGCGAGGTCGACAACGTGGATATAATCGCGCACGCCGGTGCCGTCCGGGGTGTCGTAGTCATCGCCGAAGACGTTGAGATGGTCGCGGCGGCCGACGGCAACCTGAGAGATGAAGGGCATGAGGTTGTTGGGGATGCCCTGCGGGTCTTCGCCGATGAGGCCGCTGGAGTGCGCGCCGATGGGGTTGAAGTAGCGCAGGAGGACGACAGACCAGTCGTCAATGGCGTGGGCGGAGTCACGGAGAATCTGCTCGTTCATATACTTGGTCCAGCCGTAGGGGTTGGTGCACATGCCGGTGCGGGAATTTTCGCGCAGGGGCATGTCGTTGTCGGCGGAGTAGACCGTGGCGGAGGAGGAGAAGACGATGTTCTTCACGCCGTGGTCGCGCATGGCCTCGCAGAGGGTGATGGTGGAAAAGAGGTTGTTGTCATAATACTCCAGCGGCATCTGCACGCTCTCGCCCACGGCTTTCAGCCCCGCGAAGTGGATGACGCAGTTGATGTTGTGCTTTTCAAAGATTTCGTCGAGCACCTTGCGGTCGCGGACGTCATCGGGGTAAAAGTCGATGTGTTTGCCGGTGATCTGCTCGACGCGCTCAACGGCCTTGGCCTTGGAGTTGACGAGGTTATCTATGCAGACGACCTCCATGCCCTTGTTCAAAAGCTCAACACAGGTGTGGCTTCCTATGTACCCGGCGCCGCCGGTGACAAGAATTTTCATTATCCCTTTCTCCTTTTGTGTTTATATATAGTATGTAATTGCGTTCAGTCCAAAAGCGCGGCGGGGTAGACGCCCTCGGCGCGCATGCGCGCGATGGCGGCCTTGACGCCGTCCAGATCCTCGCGGTAGGTCACGCCATACCACGTTTCGCGGCAGTTGAGCACGCGCACGCTGCCCTCCCCCGCCTTGATGAGCGAGTTTGCCACGAAGGGGAGGAAATACTCGCATTTGAGCGGGTTTTTCGGCAGGTTTTCGTCCAGCCACGCGGGGAAGCGGGCTTTCAGTTCGTCCATCATGGACGCGGAAAACGCCCAGCAGTTCATGGAAACCGGGGTTTCGCCGGAAATGGGGACGAAGGTTTCGCCGTCCTCGGTGTACGCGGCGTCCTCGCCGCGCTTTTCGATTTTGGTGCGCTCAACGACGTCGGTGAGCAGGCCGTTTTCAACCTGACAGATTCCGCGCGCGACGTAACCGCTCTCGGTGACGGTGTTGCGCATGAGATAGGCCACCATGGCGTGCTCGTTGTCGGGTCTGTCGGCGGAGAGGAAGTCATAAAGCGCGGTGTAAGCCGTGCGGCCATAGTAGTCGTCGGCATTGATGACGGCGAACGGGCCTTTGACGGCCTCGGCAGCGCACATGACGGCGTGACCCGTGCCCCATGGCTTTTCGCGCCCTTCGGGCACGGAGTAGCCGGCGGGCATGTTGTCAAGCTGCTGATAGACATAGCTGACGTCAAAATGCTTTTCCATACGGCGGCCTATGAATTCTTTGAAATCGTCTTCGATTTCGTGCTTGATGATGAAGGCGACCTTGCGGAAGCCGGCGCGATAGGCGTCATAGAGGGAGAAGTCGATTATGGCGTGGCCGTAATCGTCCACGGGGGTGATCTGCTTGAGCCCGCCGAAGCGGCTGCCCATTCCGGCGGCGAGGATGACCAATGTGGGTTCTTTCATTTCATACACCTCTTGTTATATATGTTGAGTTTAATAATACGCAGATTAAATGTCCATGGCCTTGCGGCAATAGTAGTTGAACAGGCGCTCGCGTTCGAGCGTGGTGGAGTCCATGTGGCCGGGGTAGACCTCATAATCGCCGTCGAGGGCGCAGAGGGTTTTGAGGGAGTTGAGCTCCATGAGTGCGTCGCCCCCGGCGAGGTCGGTTCTGCCGCAGCTGCCTTTGAAGAGCGTGTCCCCGACGAAAAGGGCGTTTTCAACCTTGATGGTGACGCCGCCGGGGGTGTGGCCGGGCGTGGCGATTATCTCAAAGCGCAGTCCGGCAAGGTCAATGACGTCGCCGCCGGAGTAATAATGCCCGGCTTCGGGTAGGGTGAACGGAAAGTGCGGGGACGCGGCGTTTTTCGCGTCGTCGGCGGAGTTGATGTAAACCGGGGCGGCGGTCTCCTCGGCGACGGCCTCGGCCGCGCCGACGTGGTCATAGTGCCCGTGCGTGAGCATGACGGCGACGCATTTGAGGCGGTTGTCCTCAAGATAGTCGAGGATGGTGTTGCTCTCGTCGCCGGGGTCGATGGCGACGGATTCGAGGGTCGCCTCGTTGGTGACGATATAGCAGTTGGTTTCAAGCTGGCCGACGGGCAAGGTCTTGATAAGCATGTGTCAAAGCTCCTTTGTGTCCATGATGATGGTGATGGGGCCGTCATTGACGGATTCGACGAGCATTTCCGCGGCGAAAACGCCCGTTTGCACGTTGAAGCCCCGCTCGCGGCAAAGCGCGATGACCTTTTCATAAAGCGGGATGGCGGTTTCGGGGCGGGCGGCCTTGGAAAAGCCGGGGCGGCGGGATTTGCAGTCGGCAAAAAGCGTGAACTGGCTGATTATCAAAAGGTTTTTGCACCCGGCGGCGTCGGCGTTGAGGTTCATTTTGCCGTCGGGGTCGTCAAAAACGCGCAGGCCGCATATCTTGTCGGCGATTTTTTCGGCCTCGTGCTCGGTGTCGTCGGCGTGGACGCCCAGCAGCACCAAAAAGCCCTGACCGATTTGGCCGTGGATTTTGCCCTCTATCTCGACCGAGGCCGAGCGCACTCGCGTGACTACTGCTCGCATGGTGGGTTCTCCTTTTTGTATATTATAATGTATGTGCGTGTCAATTCATGCCGTTTCGCGTCACCTGAGTGACGCCGGGGATGCTGGTCAGGCGCGCCATGATATAGCGCAGCTCCGCCGCGCTTTTGACTTCGAGCGTGATGGTGCACGTGCCGATTCCGGCGGAATTGTCGCGCGCGGAGAGGTTTCTGACCTTGGCGTTGAGGCTGTTGAGGACGGTGGCGATGTCCATGACGAGCGCCTGCCTGTCCTTGGCGACGATGATGATGGTGGTGACATAGCTGTCGGTGATCTGGTCTGCCCACGAAACGTTGACCCAACGGCCGTCGTTTTCCGGCTGGGCGAGGCGCTTGTGGTAATTTTCGCAGTCGCAGCGATGGATGGACACGCCCTGACCGCGCGTGATGAAGCCGACGATGTCATCCCCCGGCACGGGCGTGCAGCAGCGGGAAAACTTCACCAAGCAGTTGGACAGCCCCTCCACCAGTATGCCGTGGACGGCCTTGCCCTGCTTGCGCGCGGTCTGCTCGCGCCGCTCGGCGGCCTCGGAGAGCTTGTCCACGGCGGTTTTCTTGTCGGTTTTGGCCGTGGCGCGGGTCAGCTCGTCCTTGAGGCGGTTGGCCGCGCGCTGCGCGGTCACGCCGCCGTAGCCGATGGCGGCGTACAAATCGTCCGTCGAGGCGAAGGACAGGCGCTTTAATATTGGGGTGATTATCTCCTCGTCGAGCACCTCTTCAAGCGTGATGTCGTTGTGGCGCAGCTCGTCCTCGAGCATGGCGCGGCCGCGGATGATGTTCTCCTCGCGCCGCTCTTTCTTGAACCACTGCTTGATCTTCGTGCGCGCCGAGCCGCTTTTGGCCATGCTGAGCCAGTCGCGCCCCGGCCCTGCGGCGGATTTGGACGTGCGTATCTCGACGATGTCGCCGTTTTGCAGGGTGTGGTCATAGGTGACGATGCGCCCGTTCACCGTCGCGCCGACCATGTGGTTGCCGACGTCGGAGTGAATGGAATAGGCAAAGTCTATGGGCGTGGCACCGGCGGGGAGGTTTATCACGTCGCCCTTGGGCGAAAAGACGAAAACCTCGTCGGAGAACATGTCGATTTTGAGATTGTGGAAAAAGTCGGTGGCGTCGGAATCCTGCTGACTTTCAAGCAGGCGGCGCACCCAGGCGAATTTGTCCTCATCGCCCATGCGCACCACGTTGCTGCCGTCGCCCATTTTATACTTCCAGTGGGCGGCGACTCCGTATTCGGCGGTGTGGTGCATGTCCCAGGTGCGAATCTGCACCTCGAACGGGATGCCCTCAGAGCCGATGACCGTGGTGTGCACGCTTTGATACATGTTCGGCTTGGGGGTGGAGATATAGTCCTTGAAGCGCCCCGGCACGGGCTTGAACATGTCGTGAATCACGCCGAGGACGTTGTAGCAATCGGGGATGGTGTCGACGATGACGCGGAACGCGCACAGGTCGAAAATGCCGTTCATGCTGAGATTCTGCGCGTACATCTTGCGGTAAATGCTGTATACGTGCTTTATGCGGCAGTAGATGGTGGCCTCGATGCCCTCGGCGTTGAGGCGGGCTTGGATTTTGTTCTCCATGGAAGACATGAAGCTTTCCAGCACGGGCATTTTCTCTTCCAGCGAGTGCATAATCTCGGCGTAGCCCGTGGGGTCGAGGTATTGCAGGGACAGATCCTCCAGCTCCCACTTGGCGCGCTGCATGCCAAGGCGGTGGGCGATGGGGGCGTAAATCTCCATCGTTTCGAGGCTCTTGGCGCGCTGCTTTTCCGGGGTCTGATAGGCCATGGTGCGCATGTTGTGCAGACGGTCGGCGATTTTGATGAGGATGACGCGGATGTCCTTGGCCATGGCCATGAGCATCTTGCGCAGGTTTTCCATCTGCTCGTCTTCCTTGCTGGTGTACTGCACGCGCGTCAGCTTCGTCACGCCCTCGACGATGTCCGCCACAGGCTCGCCGAACTGGCGGGCAATGTCGGCATGGGTGAGGTTGGTGTCCTCAATGACGTCGTGCAAGAGCGCGGCGATAATGGAGTCCTCGTCAAGGCCGATGTCCACGGAGATGTCCGCCGCCGCCACGCAGTGCGTCACGTAGGGCGAGCCGTCCCGCCGCTTTTGGCCGGAGTGCGCCATGCAGGCCGTGTCGTAGGCCGCGCGAATGCGGCCTATGTCCATCTGGTGGCCGGTTTCGATTATTTTCTTTTCAAGCCGGGTGTACATCTCGTCGGGGTCGAGCATGCCGGTGGCTTTCACTTCGTTTTCTGCCATATACTTCGCCTCACATTGCCTTTTTCAGACTGCGGATGAGTGATGTGGCCTCCAAATCGGCCTTGCCGTCTATCGTGGCGGCGCGAGCGCCGAATATGCCGCCCTCGCCCTTGAGTAGTCCCGTTTCCAGCAGCACCATCAGGCACAGGCAGAATTTCTCCGCCTCCATGCCGGGCGGGCACTGCGCCATTATCGCCTCGGTGTCGTCCCCGGCGACAAAGCTTTTGCCGAGGGTGCGCCAGACGCGCACAAAGTCCTCGCGCTGGGGGCAATAGCGCGCGGCGGCGTGGATGACCGCAGGGTCGGCGTTGAGAATCGCGGAGCACAGCGTTTTGCCGGAATGGGCGCGCGCCGCGCTTATCAAAAGCTGCACGGAGACGTGGCCGCGATATTCGTTGATTTGCGGGGTGAAGGCAAGATCCACCGCGTCCCCCTCGCGTATGTTCAGCTCCTTGGCCGTGTGGGAGAAGAAAATCGCCTCAAAGCGCGCGTTTTTCAGCCGCACGCGCATGCGCAGATGCCGCCCATTGCCCACGGCAGTCGCGCTTTCCAGCTCAACCCCGCTCATGCACAGCACTGGCTTGGGGTTTGCGTTGCCGTAAGGCTCCAGCAGGTCGAGCGAGCGCACGGCCTCGATGGTGAGCATTTCCGGGTCGGTTATCAGCAGGTCGCACTGCACCTCCGGCACGGGGTCGGGCTTGTTGCGCTTATAATATTCGGCCAGTGCGGCGCGAAAATCGTCCAGCTTGTCGCGGCGGATATTCAGCCCCGCGGCCAAGGCATGCCCGCCGAAGCCCAAAAGATGCTCGGAGCAGGCGGAAAGCGCCTCAAAGAGGTTAAAGCCCCCGTAGCTGCGGCATGAGCCCTTGCCCACCTCGCCGTTGAGGCAAATCATGATTGAGGGCAGGGAATAATGCTCGGCAAGGCGCGAGGCGGCGATGCCGATGACGCCCTGATGCCACTTGTCGCTGGCAAGGACGATGGGCGCGTCGGGCGGCGCTTGGACAAGCCGCGCGTTCGCGTCCTCCCATATTTTCAGCTCGATGCTCTGCCGCTCGCGGTTGAGCGCGCAAAGCTCGGCGGCGAGGGCGCTCGCCTCGTGCTCGTCGTTGCTCAAGAGCAGCTTCGCGGCGGTCTCGGCGCAGCCGAGACGCCCCGCCGCATTCAGGCGCGGCGCGAGGGCATAGCCGACTGTGGCGGCGGTGATTTTGTGCCCGTCGATGCCCGATTCGCGCAGCATCGCGGCGATGCCGGGGCGCGGCGCGCGCTCCAGCTTTTCAAGCCCCATGCGGACTAGATAACGGTTTTCACCCGTGAGCGGCATGACGTCCGCCACCGTGCCCACGGCGACAAGGTCGATATACCGCGCCAAAAGCGGCGCGCTCTCCCCTTCCACGGCGCAAACCAGCTTGAGCGCCATGCCCACGCCCGCAAGCTCCGGATTGGGATAAGTGTCGTCACTGCGGCGGCAGTCCACCACGGCCTCGGCCTGCGGCAGCTCGCCCGAGCGGCATTCGTGGTGGTCGGTGATGACCATGTCGATGCCGAGAGAGCGGGCATACTGCGCCTCCTCCACGGCGGTTATGCCGCAGTCGACGGTGATGACAAGGCTGATGTTTTCTTTTTTCAGCACGTCGAGCGCGGCGCAGTTGAGGCCATACCCCTCCTCGTTTCGGTCGGGGATATACGCGCGGCACTCCAGCCCCTTTGAGCGCAGATAGTCCGCGACAAGGCAGGTGGACGTGATTCCGTCGACGTCATAGTCGCCGTACACCGCCACAAGCTCGCGCGCGGCGATGGCGCGGCGCACGCGCGCGGCGGCCTTGTCCATGTCGGTGATGAGCATGGGGTCGAAAACGCTGTCCGCCCCGCCGTTTATCATGTCATCGGCGGCCTTGGGCGTGCTTATCCCGCGCAGGGCGAGCACCGCCGCCAAAAGCGGCGTGTACCCCGCGTCAACAAGCGCCTTGGGGATATCGGGTTTTTGATAGGGAATCTGCCATTCTTTACTGCTCATTTTCTCAATTCATCTCTCTGCCGACTCTCGGCTCTCGCCCTTTATCGGCTACTCGTTCCATCTTATATTATTTTTCATTTTATCATAGCAAATTTGTTGACATAATTCAATAGGTTCTGCAAAATTTTGTTGACATAATTCGATTAACATTTGATTAAATTCTTGACCCCCACCCTTGTGTGTTGTATTATATGTACCATGAATATGAGAAAAATGAGCTTAATTTGTTTGATAACGGCGTTTTGCCTGACGCTGGGCGCGTGTGGGCGCGCGGGCGGGGCGGAAACGGCGGCTGGCGGCGTTTCCGTGACGGCGACGGTGTTCCCCGCTTATGACTTTGCGCGGCAAATCGTGGGCGACAGGGGCAAAGTGACGCTGCTTGTGCCGCCGGGGGCGGAGTCGCACAGCTATGAGCCGACGCCGCAGGACATTTTGCGCCTGCAAACTTCAACCCTCCTCGTGGCAAACGGCGGGGAGAGCGAGGCGTGGCTCAACTCCGTGACCGATTCGCTCGACACGCTGCCGCCGACGGTGTACATGCTCGACGAGGTCAATGCCCTTGCCGAGGAGACCGTGGAGGGCATGCAGTCCGGCGGGATACTCTCCCGCGCGCACGATGACCACGCCGGGCACAATCATGCGCACGAGCATGAGCATGACGACGACCACGACGCCGAACACGACGAGCCGGAGTATGACGAGCATGTTTGGACCTCGCCGAAAAACGCGGCGCTTATCTGCAAGGCGATTGCGGACAAGCTCTGCGCCCTCGACGCGGAAAACGCCGAATATTACCGCGCAAACTGCGCGGCGTACACCGAAAAGCTGTTGACACTCGACGCGCGGTTTCGCGCCGTGGCCGAGGAGGCGGCGCACAGGACGCTGATTTTCGCCGACCGCTTCCCCGTGCGGTATTTCACGGAGGAATACGGCTTTGATTATTACGCGGCCTTTCCGGGCTGCGCGGACGATGCCGAGCCGTCGGCGCGCACGGTGGCGTTTTTGATTGACACCGTGCGGCGGGAAAACGTCCCCGCGGTATTTTATATCGAGTTTTCAAACGAGAAAATGGCGGACATAATCGCGGAGGAAACAGGGTGCAAAACGCTGCTTTTCCATTCCTGCCACAATGTCACGGCCGACGAGCTTGAAAGCGGCGTGAGCTATCTTGCGCTGATGGAACAAAACTTGGAGAACTTAAAGGAGGCTGTGAACTGATGGCCTTGCTGCAATGCCGCGACTTATCCTTTGCCTACGACGGGCGAGAGGTTTTGTCGGGCGTGAATTTCGCCGTGGAAAAGGGCGATTATCTGAGCATAGTGGGCGAAAACGGTTCGGGCAAGTCGACGCTCATGCGCGGGCTGTTGGGGTTGAAAAAGCCGAGCGCGGGCGAGATTATCCTCGCCGATGGGCTGAAGCCCACCGAAATCGGCTATCTCCCCCAGCAGAGCGACACCCAGCGCGACTTCCCCGCAAGCGTTTATGAAGTGGTGCTGTCCGGCTGCCTCAACTCGCTTGGGGCGCGGCTGCACTATGGCCGCGCCGAGCGCGAGCGCGCCGAGGCCAACATCGAGCGCATGGGCATCGAGGAGATAAAAAACGCGAGCTATCAAGAGCTGTCCGGCGGGCAGCAGCAGCGCGTTTTGCTCGCGCGCGCCCTTTGCGCCACGAAGAAGCTGCTGCTGCTCGACGAGCCTGTCACCGGGCTTGACCCCATCGCCACGCAGGAGCTGTATAACCTCATCAAGCTCATCAACCTCTGCGACGGCATATCCGTCATCATGGTCTCGCACGACATTCATGAGGCCGTGCGCTATGCCACGAGGATTTTGCATCTCGGCCACACGCAGCTCTTTTTCGGCTCGGCGGCGGAATACCGCGACAGCAGCCTGGCGCGGCGTTTTTTGGGAGGGAACAGAATATGAGCGAGCTTTTCGGCATGTTTTCCTACCAGTTTATGCTGCGGGCGCTGATTGTGGGCGTCCCGGTGTCGCTGTGCGCGGCGCTGTTGGGCGTGTCGCTGGTTTTGAAGCGCTATTCGATGATAGGCGACGGGCTGTCGCACGTGGGCTTCGGCGCGCTCGCCATTGCAAGCGCGCTGGGGCTGGCGCCGCTTGCGGTGGCCGTGCCGGTGGTGATGGCGGCGGCGGTGCTGCTGCTTCGTCTGCGGCGGTCAAGCCGCGTCAAGGGCGACGCGGCCATCGCGCTTGTTTCAAGCAGCGCGCTTGCCATCGGGGTGATAACCGTGTCCGTCACGACGGGCATGAACACCGAGGTGTCGAGCTATATGTTCGGGAGTGTCCTGTCGTTGAGCCATGCCGACGCCGTGCTGAGCGTGATTCTCTCGCTCGCGGTGCTGGCGCTGTTCGTGCTGTTCTACCCGCGCATTTTCGCCGTGACCTTTGACGAGGATTTCACCCGCGCCACGGGCACGAACACCGAGGCGTACAACACGCTCATCGCGGTTTTGACGGCGGTGACGGTGGTGCTGGGCATGCGCATGATGGGCGCGCTCCTCATCTCCAGCCTCATCATCTTCCCCGCGCTTGCGGCGATGCGCCTTTGCAAAAGCTTCAAGGCCGTGGTTTTGACGGCGGCGGGGATATCCGTGGTGTGCTTTTTGGCGGGGTTGGTGGCGTCGTTTTTCCTCGAAACGCCCACGGGCGCGAGCATCGTCGCGGCGGATTTGGTCGCGTTCGGCTTGGCATATACCATAGGAAAACTCGGCAAACCGCGCCGTTAATATACAAAACGCACAAAAATCCGCCCCGCATTTTCCCCTGTCGGAGACGGTTTTGGTGAACTAGCCGTCTTGACGCTGTCTGAACGGAATGATATAATTTTGTCAAAGCTTAAAAGCCAAACAAGGAGGATTTTCAGATATGAGAACAATCGCACCCATAGAGCTGGGCATCGCCGGCAACGGCGTGGCCTATCGCAACCTCGCCCCCGCGCAGCTGGTTGAGGCCGCCCTCCGCCGCGGCGAAGGCACTCTGTCCGACACCGGCGCACTCGTCGTGAAAACCGGCAAATACACCGGCCGCAGCCCCGACGACAAGTTCATCGTCGACACCCCCGCCGTGCATGACGAAATCGCATGGGGCAAGATAAACGTCCCCATCGAAAAGGCCAAGTTCGACGCGATCAAGGCCAAGATTCTCGCCTATTTGCAGAACAAAGAGATTTTCGTGTTTGACGGCTTTGCCGGCGCTGACCCGAAGTACACCAAGCGCTTCCGCATCGTCAACGAGCTTGCCAGCCAGAACCTCTTCATCCACCAGCTTCTCATCCGCCCCACCGAGGACGAGCTTGACTCTTACGCCCCCGATTACACCATCTACGCCGCGCCCGGCTTCAAGTGCGTGCCGGAGATAGACGGCGTGCACAGCGAGGCCGCCATCATCATCGACTATGAAGCGCACGAGGTTATCATCTGCGGCTCCGGCTATGCGGGCGAAATCAAAAAGAGCGTGTTCTCCGTGATGAACTATGTCCTGCCCAAGGAAGGCATCCTGCCCATGCACTGCTCGGCCAACATCGGCCACGGCGGCGACTCGGCAGTGTTCTTCGGCCTGTCCGGCACGGGCAAGACCACCCTTTCCGCCGACCCCAACCGCAACCTCATCGGCGACGACGAGCACGGCTGGTCCAACGACGGCGTGTTCAACATCGAGGGCGGCTGCTATGCCAAGTGCATCAACCTTGAAAAAGAGCACGAGCCGGAGATTTACGGCGCAATCAAGTTCGGCTCGCTGATGGAAAACGTCGTCGTGGACGAAACCGGCAAGCCCGACTTCTTTGACGGCTCTCTCACCGAGAACACCCGCGTGGGCTATCCCATCGACTATATCCCCAACGCCGCAATCCCCGGCGTCGGCGGCCAGCCGAAGACCGTGGTGTTCCTCACGGCGGACGCATTCGGCGTCATCCCGCCCATCTCCAAGCTCGATAACAACAGCGCCATGTACCACTTCGTGTCCGGCTACACCTCCAAGCTCGCCGGCACCGAGCGCGGCATCACCGAGCCTGTCACCACCTTCTCCACCCTGTTCGGCGCGCCCTTCTTCCCGCTCAACGCGTCTGTTTACGCGGAGATGCTGGGCGAAAAGCTGAAGGAGACCGGCGCGAACGTGTTCCTCGTGAACACCGGCTGGTGCGGCGGCGCGGCGGGCACTGTGCCCAGAATGAAGCTCAAATACACCCGCGCGATGGTTTCCGCCGCGCTCGCGGGCGAGCTGAACGACGTTGAATATGAGCTTGACCCCATCTTCAACCTCAACATCCCCAAGTCCTGCCCCAACGTCCCCTCCGAGATTCTCAACCCCCGCAACGTGTGGGAGGATGCCGAGAAGTACGAGGCCTCCGCAAAGGCGCTGGCAAAGAAGTTCCAAGAGAACTTCGCCAAGAAGTATCCCGACATGCCCGCCAACATCACCAACGCCGGCCCCAAGGCCGACTGAGGCAGCATATAAGTAATCGCAAAACGGCACTTCCCGAACTTCGGGAAGTGCCGTTCAGTCTGTCAAAATATTACGTTAAAAGATAAAACGAGAGAGTAGCGGGGGAGCTTGAGGGGGCAAGGCCCGCCTCAAATTGGATAAACCGCCGTCGAAAAGCCTTGATATTCAAGGCTTTTCGGGCGAAGCAGCATTTTGATTTATTCAAAATGCTCGGCGGATTGAGCTTGTCTAAAAAGTTGATACAACTTTTTAGACAAGCTCACGGCACTTCCCGAAGTTCGGGAAGTGCCGTTTCGTATGTGTCGGCCTGCTCACAAGAGCAGGTCTATTTCTTTTTCGGTGTACACCGGCGCGCCGAGAGCGCGCAGGCGTTCGACGGCCGTGCCGTCGCGGGGGGTGAGTGTGCCGGAGAATGTGCCGTCATAAATCTCATCGCGGCCGCAGGAGGGCGAATGCGCCTTCATCAGCGCGGCGACGCAGCCGCAGCGGCGGTATTGCGCGGCGGCGATTTCCGCGCCGCGCGCATACTGCGCGGTCACGTTGCGCCCGGAAATGCTCAGCACCCGCTCCCCCACGCGCTCACTCGGCTCGCGCGGAGTGGGCAGGCCGCCGGAGAACTCCGGGCAGACGGGGATGAGCGTGTATTTTTCGCGCAGGGCGGCGAGGGCGGCGTCGGGCAGGCGGTTGTTGCCGCCGTCATACTTGCAGTCATTGCCCAAAAGGCAGGCGCTTATAAGGAGCTTTTGCATTCCCCCGCCCCCTTATCGCCGCATCGCCGTGCCCAGCACCGCTCCGCATATTCCGCCGACGATGTGGGTGATCTGCGAGATATTGTCCTTGAGCGTCACGCCGTCAACAATCTCCCCGCCGATATAGAGAATCAGCACGAGGACGAGCGTGATGGGGATGCAGCCGTTTTTCATTCCGGCAAGCGAGCTCATCACAATCATCATGAACACGATGCCCGACGCGCCGAGAAGCGCGGTGTTCGGGAAAAAGAGCCACTGCACCATGCCGGAGACGAGGGCGGTGATGAATATCGCCCAAAAGAGGCAGCGGCTGCCGTAGCGCTCTTCAAGCGACGGGCCGATGACGAGAATCATCATCATGTTGCCGATATAATGCGCGTAATTGCTGTGCCCCAAGACGTGCAGGAAAAAGCGCGGATAGGTCAGCAAATCCGAGGGGGACGAGCGATAAACCGAGAACAGCTTCACAGTGCTCCAGCCGCCCGTGAGCGCGTCGAGGCCGAGCACGGCGAGGCTGATGAGCGCGAAGCTCAGCACGACCGGGGCGTTATATTGCAGCTTGACAACGTGCTTTTTCATGCCGTCACACCCCGTGCGAGGAAAGCGCGGCGTCATAAGCGGCCTTGGTGCGCTCATCAAAGCACACCATGCGCACGCGCTCAAGCTCGCTGTGCTCGGCGAGATACGCCAAAATCGTGTCCACGGCGATTTTCGCCGCGCGCTCCAATGGGAAGTGATATACCCCCGTGCTTATCGACGGGAAATCAACGGTTTTGCAGCCGTTTTCGCTTGCAAGCGCAAGGCAGGATGCATAGCACGAGGCGAGAAGCGCGTCCTCGCCGTGGCCGCCGCCGTGCCAAACCGGGCCGGGCGTGTGGATGACGTGCCTTGCCGGGAGGCGGTAGCCCGCGGTTATCTTGGCCTTGCCGGTTTCGCAGCCGTTGAGCGTGCGGCACTCGGCCAAAAGCTCCGGCCCTGCGGCGCGGTGAATCGCGCCGTCGACCCCGCCGCCGCCCAAAAGCGAGCAGTTGGCGGCGTTGACAATGGCGTCAACGGACTGCCGGGTGATGTCGCCTTTTATGATTTCGAGCTTGCCCATGTGATTACTCCCCTTTTATCTCCACTGTGACCTTGCCGTCGCGCGCGGCGAGGGCGATGTTCTTGACGCTTTCGCCCCGGCGGTCGATGATCTGCTGGGCGACAACGTCTTCAATCTCTTTTTGGATGAGGCGGCGGAGGTTGCGCGCGCCATACGCGGTGCTGTACCCCTTTTCGACCAGCCAGTCGACGAGGGAGGCGTCCCAGGTGAGGCTTTGCGAGCGCTCGGCGAGCACGTCGCGCACTTCGCCCAGCATGAGCTCGGCGATGGCGCGGAAGTTTTCCTCCGTGAGCTGGTTGAAGCACACCACCTCGTCCACGCGGTTGATAAACTCCGGGCGGAGGAACTCGTTGAGGGCTTTCATGGTGCGCTCGCGCGTCATGTCGCCGAGTGTGCCGCCGAAGCCGACGGAGGCGGTTTTGGTGCTGCTGCCGGCGTTGGTGGTCATGACGATGACGGTGTTTTCAAAGTTGACGGTGCGCCCCTGCGCGTCGGTGATGCGCCCGTCGTCGAGGATTTGCAGGAGGATGTTCATCACGTCCGGGTGCGCCTTTTCGATTTCGTCAAAGAGCACGACGCTGTACGGCTTGCGGCGGATTTTCTCCGTGAGCTGGCCGGCCTCGTCATACCCGACGTAGCCGGGGGGCGAGCCGATGATGCGCGAAACCGCGAACTTTTCCATGAATTCCGACATATCGAGGCGGATGAGCGCTTCGGGCGAGTCGAACATGTCTGCGGCGAGGCGCTTGACAAGCTCGGTTTTGCCCACGCCCGTGCCGCCGACGAAGATGAAGCTGA
>CAZUSM010000022.1:8774-15734 GCA_964623675.1 uncultured Oscillospiraceae bacterium | reverse complement strand
TTTAACCGCCGCGTAACCGAATTGACCACAAAATATTGTGCCGGGCGGAGAAACCGCTTCTCCGCCCGGCACGATGGCTATTCTACCCCAAACCTCGCCGATATGCAATTGTAAGAATCGACGAAAAAGGGGAAAGAGCGCGTTTTCGCAAGCGCGATATATCACAGCCAGCTCGGAAGCCGTTTGCCGCTGAGCCTTTCAACGTAGCTTTTCACGGCGATTTGCGCCAAGGTCAGGCACAGCGCCACGGCGATGAAAAATATGTATCTGAGCACCCATGACCCTTCCAAAAAGCCCAGTGCGCCGGAACAGTAGATTCTGACCGGGGCGATGTGCCAAAGGTACAGCCACATCGAGTTTGCGGACACCCATTGCACCGCGCGGCTGTTTTTGACGCCGTCAAAAAGCCTCAAATCGAACAGCCGCCAAAGAACAAGGCTGACGAGCAGGCCGCCGGCAATATACAGTGTGCGCGGCGGGAACTTGATAATCGCGTCCGCCGTCACGCCGTCGCGCCAAAGCATCACGACAACGAGCGCGGCGCACACGGCGCACACGCCGATATACTGCGCGCGGCTGAAGCGCCGCAGGGCGATGCCCACGCCGCATATCAGCCCATACCCGACGGCGTAAATGAATATAAGCTCAATTGTGTCGAAAACCACTCCGTCGCAGGAGAGAACAAAGCCCGTCAAAAGCTCATAAAGCGGCCATATCACCGCCAGCACTGTCAAATATGCGCGCACACCCAGCTTTTCAAGCATTTTCATGAGCCACGGCGAGATGAGCGCCATGAGAAAATACACGCGGAATATCCACACATAGCTTATCCCCTCTATCAGCGCAAACGAGCTGAGCACCATTTCCGCCGGGATAAGCTCTTTGCCCAGCACAAAGCGCATCAGATCCTCTGCCGGGATGTATATCGCGAGGAAAACCCACACCGGCAGCACCAGGCGCTTGAAGCGCTTGAAAACGTACTTCCCGTAGGGCGCGGCCTTATAGCTCATCGCAAACGACACGCCCGATATCATCACCAAAAGCGGAACGTCAAATTGACGCAGCGCGCCGAGCACTCTCGGCGGCGCGGCGTGGCAGAGTATCACCAGCGCCACGCCTATAAAGCGCAGCAGGTCAATCTTCGTGTCGCGTGTTTTCACCATTTTTTCTTTCTCCTTTGCGCGGAAACCTCTTTTTACAGATTATATGATAATCCGCGCGCCATGGCAAGAGGCAGTTTGACAATTTGCGCGGCCGTTTGTGAAATTGCACCAAAGTTTTGGCTGAATAAATATGCAACACCGTGAAAAATTCCGAGTTGACAGACGGGGGCGGCGGGAATATAATCGAAGCATACTAGGAAAGGAGCGAGCTTGATATGTTCGTTCGCCGCAACGACAACATGATGATGGGTATGATGCGCATGATGAGCATGTGCATGATGATGTGCGCCCAAAAGTGCTCGCTTGCTTCATAACCCGTCTTTAGTGCATTAAAGCAGTAATCACAGGGCTGAAAGCATTCGAGCTTTCAGCCCTTTATTTTTTGTAAAACCGGAGTTGACGAAATGATAGAGCTGAAAAACCTCTGCAAAACCTACCGAACGGCGGACAAAGAAATCGTCGCGCTCGACGGAATCAATCTCACCATACACGACGGCGAGATATTCGGCATAATCGGCTTGAGCGGCGCGGGCAAATCCACCCTCGTGCGCTGCATAAACCTCTTGGAGCAGCCCACCGGCGGCGAGGTCATCATCGACGGCCAAAGCCTCACCAAGCTGCCCAGAAAAGAGCTTTTGAAGCTTCGCCAGCAGATCGGCATGATATTCCAAAGCTTCAACCTCTTGGAGCAGCGCAGTGTCATCGGCAATATCTGCTTCCCCTTGGAGCTTGCCGGGGTCGACAAAAAGACCGCCAAGGCCCGCGCGCAAGAGCTGTTGACGCTCGTCGGGCTTGAAGACCGGGGCGAGAGCTATCCCTCGCAGCTCTCCGGCGGGCAGAAGCAGCGCGTGGCCATCGCCCGCGCCCTCGCCACCAACCCCAAGTACCTCCTCTGCGACGAGGCCACCTCCGCCCTTGACCCCAACACCACCCGCCAAATTCTCGACCTTTTGAAGGAGATAAACGAAAAGCTGGGCGTGACGATAGTGGTGATAACGCACGAAATGCGCGTCATCGACCGTATCTGCGACAGCGTGGCCGTCATCGACGCCAGCCACATCGCCGAGCTTGGCAAGGTGGCCGACGTGTTCACCAACCCGCAGTCGAAAATCGCGCGCGACCTCATCGTCCCCAAGGACAGCAGCGCCATCTCCACCGAGGGCGGCCGCCGCGTCCGCCTCACCTTCAACGGCGAGGAGAAAACCAACGAGCCGTTCATCTCCAAAATGGTGCTCGAATGCGGCGCCCCTGTGAACATCCTCTTTGCCGACACCAAGATATTCGAGGGCGTTCTCTACGGGCACATGGTCATCGAGCTTCCCAACGACGAGCGGGAAGCGGAAAAAATAATAATTTGGCTTCGCGGAAGCGGCGTCAACTGGAAGGAGGAGATATAAGCGATGTTATCCGAAATGTTTTATAAGCTGTGGGACAGCGGTCTCATTCAATTGGGCATTTGGGAAACCGTGTATATGACGTTCATTTCCTCCGCCTTTGCTTATCTCATCGGCCTGCCCCTCGGCGTCATCCTCAACATCACCGATGCCAAGGGCATCCGCCCCAACCGCACCGTCAACGCCGTGCTCGGCTTCGTGGTCAACTTTTTCAGAAGCATCCCGTTCATCATCCTGATGGTCGCGATGCTCCCCGTGGCGAAGCTCGTCGTGGGCACGTCCCTGGGCAACAAGGCCGTCATCGTCATGCTCATCATCGGCGCCGCGCCCTACGTGGCGCGCATGTGCGAAAGCTCGCTCAACGAGGTCAACTCCGGCGTCATCGAGGCGGCGCAGTCCATGGGTGCGAACAACTTCGAGATAATCACCAAGGTGCTCATCCCGGAGGCCAAGCCCTCCCTCATCACCAACGCCGCCATCTCCATCGTCACCATCCTCGGCTACTCGGCCATGGCCGCCACCATCGGCGGCACGGGCCTCGGCCAAATCGCGATAATCTACGGCCACCAGCGCTCCAACGACGATATCACCTGGATATGCGTTTTCCTCACGGTCATCATCGTCCAGGTCATTCAGGAGCTGGGCATGTTCATCGCCCGCAAAACCGACAAGCGCGCCAATTGACGCGCCCCACCCAATCAGTTTTCCCTAAATTTATAATAAAGGAGAAAAAATTAAAATGAAAAAGACTCTTTCCATCGTCCTCGCCATCGTTCTCGCTCTCGCCGCCCTGACCGGCTGCGGCAGCACCGGCTCTGCCGACGACAAGGTCATCAAGGTCGGCGCAAGCGCCACCCCGCACGCTGAAATCCTCGAAGCCGTCAAAGAGGCCGTCAAGGCCGAGGGCTATGAGCTTGAAGTCGTCGTTTATGATGATTACGTCCTGCCCAACAAGGCTCTTGCCGACGGCGAGCTCGACGCGAACTACTTCCAGCACACCCCCTACCTCAACAGCTACAACGCCTCCAACAACACCAACCTCGCCTCCGCCGCGCTCATCCACTATGAGCCCTTCGGCATCTACGCAAACGGCGTGAGCGCCCTGTCCGAGCTTGCCGACGGCGCGACCATCCTCATCCCCGCCGACGACTCCAACGAGACCCGCGCCCTGCTTCTCCTCCAGCAGGAGGGGCTGATCACCCTGCCCGATGACGCCAGCGCCGAGGTCGGCGTCAGCCACCTTGACATCGTTGACAACGGCGGCTACAACATCGTCCCCGTTCAGGCCGACACCGTCCCCGCCCAGCTCGCCAACAGTGACGCCGGCACCATCGCCGTCATCAACGGCAACTACGCCATTCAGGCCGGTCTGAAGGTTGCCGACGCCCTCGCCACCGAGGCCGCCGACGGCGACGCCGCCCAGACCTACGCCAACATCATCGCCGTTGCCGCCGGCAACGAGAACAGCGCCAAGACCGCCGCGCTCGTCAAGGCTCTCAAGACCGACGCTGTCAAGCAGTTCATCGCCGACAGCTACGACGGCGCAGTCGTCGCGATCTTCTGATTCGGTTTCACAACAAAAGCATAACAGAACCCAATGGGGCTGTAGCGAGTTTTCATTTCGCTACAGCCCCGTATTTTTGCGCAGATTTTGCCCGCCCCATGTTGAAAAATTCATATCCCCGCGTTATAATCGCACTATCCATAATATGATTAAAAGCTATGTCTATAACATCTTTTGTTATGTACAGCATAGCAAAACGAGGAAACGCGATGAAACACGGACGGATTTTGAGACTTTTTGCCCTTGTGCTTGCGGCGGTGCTGCCGGTGTGTGCCGCCGCGCCCTCGGCCTTTGCCGCCGGCGCGAAAAAGCCCGCGCCGGACGGCGAACAGGAGACGCAGGTCGACTTCACCGTCAACCCCGGCGACACTTGGGACGAGGCGGTTGCGGCGTTCATTGAGCATTATGAGAACAAGTCCCTTTCCCACTCCCTCGCGCTGGGCTATTGCAATCTTGTCACGGGGGAGGAGCACTATTATCAAGGCGATGAGTACATGGTCGCATGCAGCATGTATAAAGTGCCGCTCAACATGCTTTTCGCCGAGAAGATTTACAACGGCGAAATGGATTGGGACACCGAAATCGCGAATATCCCTTACTCCGAGCTGATGGAGCGCAGCATCGTCAATTCCTATAACGAGCCTTCCGAATACCTTTTCCGCGAGCTGGGCGGCTACTGGTCGTACCGCGTGGCGATAAGCGAGTATATGGGCGTTGACCCGTACACCGTGGACGACCGGTATTTTGAGAACAATTACTTCACCGCCGAGCAGGAGATTCATTGCCTCACCACGCTCTATGAGGGCGGCGAGCGCTTCCCCGGCATTCTCGACGCCATGCGCAAGGCCGAGCCCGACGAGTATTTCAACCACCACGAGCAGCCCTACCCCCTCGCGCATAAATACGGCATCCTCCGCGACACCACGGACGGCCGCAAAACCTACGTCAACGACAGCGCCATAGTCTATACCGACGAGCCCATTGCCATAGTCATGTTCACCTTCAACGTCCCAGACGCCAAACAAGCCCTCGCAGACTACTGCACCCTGATGTGCGAGTACACCCAGCAGAATCTGTCGGGGGACAGCGAAACAAAGAAATAGGCGGATATATGCCCCCACGCCAAAAGCCCTCAGCCTGATTTGACTGAGGGTTTTTGCTATTCCCGTGCTATTCTATTCCACGCCGGGGCGCTCCCGCGCCCTTCACGCGTGCTCCGTTCCCCAGGGGGTGACGGGGTGGGGGGCTTGGGTGAGGTCGAGGTCGGCGGCTTGGGTGTCGGTGAGCTTGGCGATGACGACGAGGCGGTGGTTGCCGGTGCGCTGGGGGTCGTGCTGGCGGCAGCAGGTGGACAGCGTCAGCAGGGTGTCGTCGGGGGTGAGGGCGGCGTCGCTGCCGGCGAGGTAGTTGGCGGCGGCGACGGTGTCATAAAACACCGAGCCGCCCAGCGCGGCAGGGTCGGGGTTGATGTAGTCAAACGACACGTCGGTGAAAAACACCGCCGCGATTTGGAACACCAAGTCCTCGCCGTCGACCGAGAGGAAAATATACGGATTGTCGCGGACAAACGCCGCGTCGGTGTAGCGGTGCAGCTTGGTGAAGCGCTCGCCGTCGGGGTCGCAGTCGCTCTGCGAGTGGCCGTAAATGACCGTGTTTTTCACCAGCGCGGCGCGCGAGGAGAGATTGTCGCGGCAGTCGGCGTAATAGCAGCCCCACTCGGAATAATTGCCCAGCTCGTCGAGCTGGAGATACTGCGCGTTGTCGTCGCCCTGCATGACGGCGTGGTCGACCTCCGCGCCGGGCATGACCAGCCACGCCACGGCGTCGCCGTTTGCGCGCTTGGCGGCGGCCAGCTCGGCCTGACGATTCACCCCTTGGGGTGACGCGCCGTCCACGGCCGAACCGGGCGCGGCAGTGACAGCGGCGGACGCCGTCGCCCCGCCGGTCGATTCCACCGCGACGCCGGAGCTTTCCGCGCCGCCGACCGCGCCGCCGGACTTGTTCCGCGCCGCGCCGAAGCTGGTGAACAGTGCCAAAACCAGCACCGCCCCGGCGCACAACGCCGCGCGCTGTAATGTTCGTTTGGTTTTACGCTTCATGTGCTTTCCGCCTCTTTCGGTGGTGCGGGGCTACTGCACCCCGGCGATGACTTGGTTTATATATTCGCAGACAATTTGAAAATTCCTGTTGATTTCATTGTTGGGAATGCGGATTACTCTCAATCCGTATTTTTCTATGAACGCGGTGCGCTCGGCGTCTTTTTGGGCGGCGTCCGGCTCATAATGCTGTGAGCCGTCCAGCTCAATCACGAGCTTGGCCTCGGCGCTGTAAAAATCGGCGATATAATTGCCCAGCACCTTTTGCCGCCGGAAATGCGCGGGGTGGTCATGCAGAAAATCATACCACAAATGCCGTTCTTCCTTTGTCATCTCCTTGCGCAGCTTCTTTGCCAGTGGGGTAAGTTGAGCATTACGCTGTGTCGGCATGATTTTCGCCTCTCTCGGTTGATATGTGCGCGGGGTGTGCGGGGGATTTACTCTGTGCTTCTGTTTTGGGTTCGCCTTGGATAGAAGTGCTCTGCGAAAGGAAAACCGCGCCGCTGTGCGTCGCGGCGATCCCCTCAGTCAGCGGCTGCGCCGCTGACAGCTACCCTTGGCACCCAAGGGTAGCCTTTGGCGGTGGGCGTTACACTGTACTTCTATTTAACATTTGTGCTGATTTGCAGTGCATACCCGCCAAAAACAAACTCCAACTTGCGTCAGAAGTTCTGACTTCGTCGCCCTCCAAGGCTCCCCTTGGGCATCAAGGGGAGCTGTCGCCGTAGGCGACTGAAGGGATC
>CAZUSM010000022.1:0-8674 GCA_964623675.1 uncultured Oscillospiraceae bacterium | reverse complement strand
CAAGGCTCCCCTTGGGCATCAAGGGGAGCTGTCGCCGTAGGCGACTGAAGGGATCGCCCGCGCCGTTAGGCGCGGTCTGTCCTTTGTTCCGAGCTTAGAATACCTCAGTGTTCCGATAGAACGCCGTTCTCACGTCTCCCATCAAGGCTCCCCTTGGGCATCAAGGGGAGCTGTCAGCCGTAGGCTGACTGTAGGGATCGCCCGCGCTGTCAGGCGCGGTCTGTCCTTTTGGGCGGGGTGGGATTATGCCGGGTGTTCTACAGAACGTTGTGCTTTTACCGACTGCGGAGATTTTACCGCTCCTCGCGTCGCGGTGCGTTGGCTGCGCCAACGCGCTATCCCCTCAGTCTCGGCGTTCCGCCGAGCCAGCTCCCCTTGGTGCGCAAGGGGAGCCTTTGGCAGTTTTCTTTATCTTGTACTTCTATTTAGCATTTGTGCTCAGTTATAGCTTTTCCCTGTTCAAAACTTGCTCCAACTTGCGTCAGAAGTTCTGACTTCGTCGCTTGGCATCAAGGGGAGCCGTTGCGGGTTTCCTCACTCACCCCACGTCTACGCCCGTTTGCGGGTTGCCCCAGGGGAGCATGAAGGTGGCGTGGATGGTGTGGTTTTTGTCGACGTCGGAGAAGGTGTAGCTGGAGATTGAGCCGAGGTTGACGCCGTCAACCTTGACCGAGGCGATGACATAGCCGGGGTTGGGGGTGACGGTGAAGGTCTTGGACGCGCCGGGGGCGACTTCCACCGTGCCGTAGGGGCTGATTGTGCCGCCCGCGTCGGCGGTGGCGGTGATGGTGAAGTTGTTGACGACGGTCAGCTTGCCGGGCTGCAGCTCGACGAGGTAATTGCCGGCCTCAATCTTGCCGTCATTGGCCACCTCGAACTCCTTGCCGAGGCGCGCCATGATTGACCGCTGTGCGGCCGAGTCAGCGGCGGCGGCGAAGAACGGCTTGATGGCGTATTCCTTGCCCGCCTTGGAAGTGTCGGGGACGTTCACCTCGGTGTTGCCGTCATAATACTTCAGCGTGAGCGCGCCGGGCAGGGCGTCGCCCTTGACAAGCCCCTCGCCCGCTATGATGTTCTTGTCGTCGACGCGCCGGTCAACCGTGTAATGCTCGCCCTGCTTGGGGTTGGAGAGGTCGGGCGCGGGCTGATTGACGGCGACGGTCAAATCGCTGACATTGATGATTATCTCTCTGTGTTTGATTTCGCCGGTTGCGGGTGCGTCACCGGATTTCGCAGCCATCGAAACGGCGTCACCTGCAAACTTGAAGTTGCCGGATTTCAGCTTGGCGACGATCTCGCGCGAGCCGACGTTCTTTTCATCGTACTCAAGCTCCACGATATTCTTCCAGCCATCGCCGAGGGTGATGGTTTTATCCTCTTTACTCTGGGTTTCGGAATTCCATTCTTGATACACCAGCACGACGTTGAAATCATCACCCTGCGTCGGCAGCTTGGTGTTGCCGTCGTAGGTTTTCACGGCGCTCAGCTTTTCAACGCGGACTTCGGTGATTTCCAGCGGGGACATGGTCACCTCGACAGTTGTCGGGGATACGTAATACTCCTTGCCGTCAATCGTGTGATTTTGGTCGGCGTGGACACGCCAATAGACTTGGTACGTTCCCGCCTCGGATTGCTTGAAGCTTTGTTTATCAAACCAAGTCTTTCCGTCGAGGCTGTACTCATAGCTGCCATTATATTTGTCACTGTTCATGAGCTCCTGAGGCACACCCTTGCCGGTATATTTGTTGCTTTCGATTAAGGGTTTATACCTCAGATTCTGTTGTGCGTCGGGTGTGGTAATTCCGCTGCTGCTCAAATCCTCCTTCTGCACCGTGACCTCAAACTTGACGGTTTTGGTGTAGCCGTCCACAGTGACATCACAATAAAGCTCATGCGTCTCGCCGCCGGTAAGTGCTAAGAGGCTTTGCTGGAAGATGTGTGGAGTAGAGGTGCTGTTGCTGAGTTCGGTTTTATTGCCATTCTCTATGTGCCACCATTGGAATTTGGGTGCGTTGACCCCCGTAAGACTCCCCACAGCAACACCGTTAATCTCGGTGATTTGCAGATTGGTGCTATTCGTGTAGGTTATGGTCTGCTTGCCGTCAGCCGGGGCTTTCGTGATAGACTGAATCGGGAGCTTTTCGACGGTGAGGGTTACACCATCACCCGGTTGGATAGCGGCCAACTTCGACGTTGCGTCTTCCCATTGGTTATCGCCCGAACCGGTGCGCTTGAAGCCACAGCCGGTATCAAGGAGACTGCCGACGGTCTTTCCGTCTGGCACGACTCCCACATATCCGTACTTGCCGCCGGAGAGCTTGACCGTGCCGCCGTTGACGACGAGCTTGGCGATTTCGGGGACGCGAGTTTGGGTGGTTTCGCCGGTGGTGACGTCGGTGTTGCGGACGGTGAGTGCGCCGCCGTTGTTGACCGTGAGTGTGCCGTCGATTTTGCCGGATTCCACGACGAGTTTGCCTTGTTCAATCTTGAAATCTTTGTTATTCGCGTCGTTGAAGCTGACATTTGCGCCGTCGATGGTGAAAACGCCATTGTCGCTGGCACTCAATTTGAAGCTGGAGCATTTCAGTTCGCCCTTGGTTGTGGCGCTGTCGGTCAACGTGATGTTGCCGCCGTTGGCATTGAACGCGCCGTTGACGGTCAGCGTCTTGCCGTTGAGGTCAAGGGTGAACGTGCCGTTCACGTTTTGCGCGTTGGTCGTATCGTCCGCAAGAAGCTTGACGGTGCAGCCGCTGTTGGCCTCGTCGCATGCCGCAGCAAGGGCGTCGGCGACGGAAGTGTAGTAAGTGGTGGTTGCGCCCTCGCCCGCCGGGGTCAGCGAGGCGACGATGGACAGACCGCAGTGCGGACACTTGCCGTCAGCATTTGCCGCAGTGTGCGGGCACTTGACGACTTTGTATGTGTTGGTGTCGCTGCCGCTGCCGCTGCCGATTCCGGCGCTGTATTCAACGTCGGTTTCGGTCTCGCCGATAACCGTCACCAGCTTGAAGCCGGATTCTCTGAGAATGCTACCTGCTGTGAAGCTGACGGGCTTCGGGTCTCCACCTGTGCTCGGAGGGGTAGTGTTGGTAAACGCAATATTGCTGAATACGAGGCCGTTTTGCAGAGTTATCCCTATATTATCGTTCTCTCCTCTGATGTCAAGCCCGCCGATGGTGAGAGCCTTTGTGGTGGGCGCACCGAGCCAGCCGGAGAGGTCGAGTGTGATGTCTTGTGCTGTCTGCACGTTGAACGTCACATTGGACAAATCGCCCTCGCCGGTGATGGCAACTGTCGCGCCGGGGCAAGCTATATTAAGTGTGACATCGTCCGCACCGAGCTTCTTTCCATTGAGGTTGATTGTGATTATGCTGCCGTCAGTTAAATCACCCCGTGTAGAATTGAGGCTGATCGCGTCCCCGGTCAAATCGGCCATGAGGGTGTAGGTGTGGCCGCCCTTGAGCAATTCATTTGCATCTAAAGCAGGGAATTGCGTAAGGTAACGAACGAGATCGCCGTTTTTGCCGGTCTCCTTAATGGGCAACTGCTTCTTGCACACGTCGCAGACGCCGTCAGTGCCCACTTCACCGTCGGGGTGGTGGCACACGCGGCCACAGTCGCATGCGGGATAAAGCTCGGTGTCAACATTGACGTAAGTGCAAGTATGCGAACGGACGTAATAGGTTGTGTCCGCGGCTTCGAGCTTTTTGAGCTGGTTGCCGTCAACGTCAGTGGTCTTGACAATGTTGCTGTCACCCTCTGCGCCGGTATAGTACGCAAACCCATCGCCGAGGAAGTCGACGACGTCTTTGGCGTATTTATTATAATTGGATTTTTGATCTTTGCCATTGGGATCATACCCTGCGGCGTTGCCGTTGATTTTGGTGAATTGGCCGCCGGTGAGGGTGACGGAAGTGCCGCAGTAGTAATTGAGAGCAGTGATAGTGCCGCCGGTGACGCTGAGTGTGCCACTGCCGTGGTTAGCAGAATTGGACGGCCTCTCCTCATCATCGCTTGCACCCACGTCTATTGCTTCTATCGTGCCGCCGTTGACAGTTGCAGTGCCGTATGTTATTGAAAGCATATTATTAACTTCGCCGCCGTTAAACGTCAAATCGCCCTTTGCATAGACACCGATTGAAGTGAACTTGCCGCTCTCGATGGTGACGACAGCAGGTGCAGTAGCATCTGCATTGCCGCCCACGATGAGGGCTTGAACAGTGCCTGTATTTTGGCTGTTCTTTATCGTCACGTCCCCTTGATCCACCATAACAATATTGCTTATGCTCTTGCCGTTGAAATCAAGGGTGAACGTGCCGCCTTTGATGATAAATTTGTCAGCACTCTGGTCGGACGTCGGGTTATCGCTCAACAGCGTCACTTTGACGTTGGCGTCAGTCGCGTCCTTGGCTGCGTTGAGGGCGGACTGGAGAGCTTCGTAATAGGTGGTGGTGGTTGCGCCCTCGTCCGCGCCCGTGGTCAGCGTGGCCACAAACACACGCCCACAGGTGCAAGCGCCGGATTCGTCGGGGGTGCACTCATGCTCGCGGACGTAATAAGTCGTGCCTGTCGCGCTATCAGCCGGGAGCTTGTTGCCTGTGCCTTGGACAAGGCCGGTATCGCCGCTGTCCGTGGTGTAGTACGCATACCCAACGTCGAGCAGGTCATTGCATTTCTTGCCGGTGACTGCGGACGCGTCGATTGTTTTGTACTTGCCGCCTTGGAGGCTGACCGTGCCGCCGGTGTATGTAAGGGTGGCGATATCGGGGGTGGTGGTCGTGGCGGATTCGCCCTCGCCGGTGGTTGCGGTGCTGTTCGTGACAGTGAGCGCGCCGCCGGAGACGGTCAGCTTGGCTATTGTGCCGCCGGAGACCATGGCAGTGCCGTTTTTCCCGACTTTAAGCTCAGAATAATCAGCGTTCACCGTGCCGTTTTCAAAATTCAGCGTGGCGTACTCGACAGTAATTTGCTTGAACGAGCCGCTCTCAATCGTGACAGTGCCGCCTTGGTCGTATGAACCACCGACATAAAGATAAGCGAGATAGCCGCTGTTGCCGCCATTGTCCGTGATGGTCACATTGGCGTTGCCTATTCTGATGCTAGTGCCCAGCGTTTTACCAATTTCCCTGCCGTTCAGGTCAAGCGTGAACGTGCCACTGTTTATCTTGAAGTCTTCATTTCCGCCGTCAGAGTGAACATCCACATCGGCCAAGAGCGTCAGGGTATTAGAGCCGCTCGTCGCATAGCTCGCGGCAGTGAAAGCGTTGGCAAGAACTTTCTTGATGTGGTCGGAGTCTTCCAATTTGCTAGTTTCAGTATACTTGTACTCAAAATACTTAGTTTGAGTGTCCTCGCCTGTGCCCGTCGTCAGCTTCGCGACGAAGGTGTGGCCGCAGTTGGTGCACGTGCCGGTGTTATCGGTGACGCTGTGATTCTTGCACTCGGCGATTGTGACGGTTACGCCGGACAGGGTGGAGAGCTGGGCGTCGTACCGCACAGCTTCGGCTGGCACGCCGCCCGTCTTTTCCAGCTTGAGTGCGGAGGTCGAGCCGCCCAGCCAATCCTTGACCGTCACAGTGCTTGCACCGCCGGTGAAGCTGGTGATGGTCATGCCGGAATGTACGGTAATCTTTTTCGCGTTATCCGCAGTGACAGCCGACATATCCAGCCTGCCGAGGGTGAGGCCTTTGCCGCCCTCGGTTTTGTCACCCCTCCACTGGGGGAGGCCGAGCGCACTGCCGTCCTTGACCACGAACTTAGCCCCGGACAAATCGCCCTCGCCGCTGATGGTGAGGGAAACATTCGCCCCAAGCGTCAACGTGCCGTCAACCTTTTTGCCGTTGAGGTTGATATCGATGTGAAGGGGGGTGGCCGCACTTGCTCCCTCCGGTGCGTTCATGGTCTGATCCATACCTGTGACATCTTTGAACAGGGTGAACATCCCGCCCTGTGCCAAACTGGTTGCGAGGTCATCGGCATTCGCGTAATACTCCGTCTTTCCGGTTGTCTGACGCTTGGCGAAAAACTCAGCGGTGCACTTGGCGCACTTGCCGGTGGCGTCAACGTTCGTGTGCTTGCACTCGCGCCCACAGTCGCAATAAAACTTGCCGTCTTTGCGGTTATTAGTGTAATTATGCTCCGTTTTTGCGTTGTACGTGTCGCAGTTGTGCGCGGCGATGTGGAACGGGTCATTGTAAGTGAAGTTACTGCTAGTGTTATAGCCGATCTTGGCATCACACACTTTCCCATCCTTGTCGAAAATTGCGAAACCGTCGGCAAGCAAGGCAAGGAGGTCTGAGTTGTCTATACCATTCTGAAGCTGGGCGAAAACGCCGTTGGTGAGCTTGGGACTGCCGCTTGAGCCGCTTGGAACATACAGACGGCCTACAACCGCTTTGCCTGTGTCGAACTCAACGTCATTTCCTTTATCATCTTTACCTTTGACGAATTCAAGTGTGCCGCCTGAGTATTGCAATTCGGAGACAGCCACATTGTTACCCTGCGCTTCTTTGTGTATTTTCAAAGTGCCGCTGTTGGAGAGGTTCACAGAGTCAATAGAGCCGCCTTTGATTTCCGCCGTGCCGCCGGTGAGATTCAGCCAGCCGTTGGTGGTCGAAGCTTCTCCACTGTCCGAGGCAACACTGCCGCCGTTGAAATTCAGCGTACCGCCGGAGACGTCGACATTATTGATTCTGCCCGATGTGACCGTGGCCGTGCCTGGGTAGGAAACATTGAGGGTTTTGATGTTGAAAAGATTTCTTTGCTCGTCGTGTACGGGAAAAGAAAAAGTAGGCGCGGTGGTCTGAATATTGATACTGCCGCCGGAGACGTTGAGCGTCCCGACGTTGGGCTTGTTCTCGTCCGTAGGCGCTTCGCCCTTGAGGGTGACAGTGCCATCGTAGGTGGTGATAGGCTTGACATCGAGCGTGGTAATCGTCCCGCCGGACTTGACGTCAATAGTGCCGCCGGTGGCGGTGAAAGTATCGACCGTGCCGCCGGAGATGTTGACCGTGCCGCCGGTGATGTAGGGGTAGTCAATCCCATTGTTGGCTTGGCCGCCTTTGGCAATCGTGCCGCCGGAGATGTTGACAGTGCCGCCGGAGATTTGGGGATTTTCAACCTTGCCGCCGGTGATGTTCACGTTTCCATTGTCGGAGACAATGAGCTCTGTTACCGTGTAGCCGGGAATGTTCAAAGTTCCACCGGAGACCTTGAGACTGCCGCCGATGGCGTAGTTGGTGTTATCATTATTCAAAGTCACCTCGCCGCCGGTGATATTGACCGTGGCGTTGGCGACGCTGTTGATGTTGACTTTGCCGCTGTTGATGTTGACAGTTGTTCCCGCGTTCTCGACTTTGAGCGAGGAGACGTTTGCGCTGCTGTCGGAAGAATCGGAGGCAATTGTGAGTGTGCCGCCTTTTGCTTCTATAGAGCTGATAGCGCCGGAATCAATTGTTACCTTGCCGCTGCTGACTGTGAGATTGGTGACTATGCCGCCTTCGGGGCTATCACTGCTATTCTTGATGGTCACGTTGCTATCGGTGCTGCTGCTGATTGTCAGCTTAGGTATATTATTTCCGTTGAGGTCGATTGTGAGAGATTTGGATTCTGCAAGCGCGATGGTTTCTCCGAAGTCGGAGTTTGTTATATCCTTGTTGATTGTGATAGTATCGCCATCATTGGCAGTCGCCACCGCTGCGGACAGAGTTTCGTAATAATTATAACTACTATCTTTGAGTATATAAGCGACGCCATTTTTGTCGCCATTGACGCCGCCGGTCAGCGTCTCCGCGCCGTAAAACTCAGCGAGAAACGCTTCAAAAGCATTGAGGCAGGCGGGGTTGATGAGCGCCTGTTGGTCGGGGGTGAGGGCGTCGTAAGCCGCGCGCGCCGCGTCATAGCTGTCGTTGGCCGCGCCGAACCGCGCTTCGGCCTCGGCATAAGCCGCCTCGTCGCCGTTGTCCTCGGCGTCGTTCATCGCCGTCATCAGCGCCGCCAGCGCCTCCGCCGTGGGCAGCGCGTCAATCTGCGCCTGCGCCGCCGTCACGGCTGCGTCCGCCGCCGGGGTGTCGCCGTTGGTGTCGGCGGGGGTGTCGGCGGGGGTGTCGGCGGGGGCGGAAGCGGCCGAGGAGGGGTCGGAAGCCGCGCCGCCGTTCGCCGCAGAGGTGGAATCATCACCACTCGCGCCGCCGTTCACCGCCGGAGCGGGATTATTCCCACCCGCGCCGACGTTTGCCGCCGGAGCGGGATTATTCCCACCCGCGCCGCCGTTTGCCGCAGAGGTGGAATCATTAACAGCCGCTGCCGGGGCAGTCGCGTTGGTCACCGCGGGGGCATTCTGCGCCGCAGTCTGCGTGGCCGCGGCGGGGGCAGGACTGTGCAGGGCGCACTGCGCTGCCGTCGCGCCCTCGGCCGAGCACACCGGGCACTCCGCGTTCATCGCGCCCTCGGTGCACGCCGCCGTGCACGTGCACGCCGCCGCGTCCGCCGCCCCCGTCGAAAACGCCGACAGCGGCAACACCGACAGCACCATCATCACGCACAATGCCATGCTCAAAATTCTCTTCTTCATCTTGATGACCTCCGCGTTTGTATCTCCTGTCCATGCGCCCTCCGCGCATGCTTGGGTACACTATTATACAGAGTGAATTATACCGCAAAACATGCGATTTGTAAA
>CAZUSM010000021.1:0-16295 GCA_964623675.1 uncultured Oscillospiraceae bacterium | reverse complement strand
TTATATGGGCCGTCGGCGGTGTGCTGTACGCCGCGGTCATCGGCGTCGTCGAGCTTATCCAAAAGCGCAAATAAGCGCAATATCGCCCCAAAAGGGCGCAATATTGTCGCATTACATGTCAATATAGCCACATATTTATAGTAAGATTTTGTCATCACGGGAGGTTTATGCAAAATGAAAAAGACAGTCAAACGCATTGCGGCGCTTGCGCTCGCGCTCTTGCTGGTCACGGCGCTGGGCGCTTCGGCTTTCGCCGACGGCGACCTTGACAACAGCTCCGGGATTTACAACGGCTCGCGCTTCATCTCCGGCCAAAATGTGCAGGACGACGGCCAAATCGACGGCATTCTCGCCGCGTCGGGCTATGACGTCCAGCTTGACGGCGCAAATCAGTACGCCTGCGGCGCGGGGTACAATGTCCGCGCCATGGGCATCACGGCGAACGACGCGTTTCTGGCCGGGTACAATGTCAACATCGGCGGCAGCTTCGGCCGCGATGTTTACGCCGCGGGCTACAGCGTCTCCGTTGACGGCGGCGCCACCATCGGGCGCGATGTCTATGTTGCGGGCAACAGCGTCAATGTCGGCGCCAAAATCGGCGGCGACGTGTACATCGCCGCCGACAAGGTCAGCATTCCCGCCCACGCCGTCATCGCCGGCAAGATTCACATGCCCAAAACCGCCGAAGTCACCGCCGACAAGGACATTATGAGCAAAATCGAGTGGTATGAATCGGAAAGCAGTGCGAAAATGCACAGCATAAGCGAGGCCGTGCAGACTGAGACGGTCATGAATCGGCTCGGAATGTGGTTCGTCGCGCTGTTGGGGCTTGTCGCGGTGGCGCTGGTGCTGCTGTGGCTCACGCCGCTGTGGGAGCGCGTGGACGCGGTGTATTACGGCGCGCCGTTTGACAAGTTCGCGCGCACGTTCGGCGTCGGCGCGGCGGTGCTGGTGGGCGTGCCCGTGGCGGCGATACTGCTGGTGATTACGCGCGTGGGCGCGCGTCTCGCGCTGGTGCTGCTGCTTGTTTACGGCGCGGCCATTGCCGCTGCGCCCGTGTTCCTGGGCTTTGTCCTCGGCGCACTCTTTTGGCGCGGCGCGCTGAAAAAAGCGCCGCGATATCTCGTCGAGCTGCCCCTCGGCATACTGATATGCCGCGTCGCCTCGGCCATCCCCGGCCTCTCCTTCGCCGTCTCCCTCGTCGCCATCCCCCTCGGCCTCGGCATGCTGACCAAAATGCTTGGGAAAGGGAAGAAGGAATCTGAAATCAGCAATGAGGAATTAGAAATTATATAGTCCGTTATGCACTCGGCGCTGCCGAGTGCATATTTTAATTCTCGCTTTTCGCTTAACTCTCCACACTAAACTCTTATCTCTCCAAATTCCTCATTATTCACATTTCCCCCCTTGCGCCATTTCCTCCCGCATGGTATATTATCAATTCACCCAAAACATCTACGGAGGCGGGAAATGGAACGGAAACAGCTTTCTTTCAACATACAATATTCGCTCATGCAGGGGCTTTATTGGCTGGGCTTCTGCGCGTGTGTGGCGTTCGCCGCCGTGTACATGCAGCACCGGGGGTACTCCAACTCCGAAATCGGCGTATGCCTCGCCCTCGGCAACCTCATCGGCGTGGCGCTGTCGGGCTGGGCGGGGTCAATCTCCGATAAGCGCGGGCGCGTCGGGCTGTTCGCGTCGCTCGCCGTGCTCGTAGCGGGTCAGCTTGTCATTCAGGCGGCGTTCATGCTCGCGCCCGCAACCTCGCGCTTCGTCGGCGTGGGCTATTGCCTTTACATCGCCCTCGTCAACGCCGGGGGCGGCCTCGTCAACCAGCTCAGCTTTGAGCTTCAAGCCGAATGCGGCCGCATCAACTTCGGCACGGCGCGCGCCCTCGGCTCGCTGTTTTACTCCCTCAGCGCCACCGTCATCGGCGCGCTTTTGGACGCCTACACCCCCGCCGCGCTCCCCGTGGTCGCGGGCGCGGGCATGCTGTGTCAGCTTGTGCTTCTGTTTGCGCTGGCCATCCAGCTCGGCCGCGGCGCAGCCGCGCCCGACGCACCCACTCCCCCGCGCGGCGGCGACGGCGCGTCCTCGCTGCTCGGCTTTTTCCGCGCGAATCGGCGCTTCACGCTGATGATGCTGGGCATGGGCATACTCTTCATCTCGCAAAACCTCGTCGTCACGTTTTTCATCAACGTCGTGCGCGCCGTCGGGGGCGACACGGCAGACATGGGGCGCATCATGGGCTTCATGGCCTTCATGGAGCTGCCCACCATGCTGCTGTTTGACCGCATTTCCCGCCGCCTGAGTGCCCCGGCGTGTATGCGCATCGCGTCCGTCGGCCTCGTGCTGAAGGCCTTGGCCTTTGCCCTTGCCACCAGCGTTTCGGGGCTGTACGCGGCGTGTTTGCTGCAATGCGTCTCCTTCGGGCTCATCACCCCCGCCTCCGTCCGCTACACTGACCTTTACATCCCCGCGCAGGACGCGGCCAAGGGGCAGACCATCGCCTTTGCCGCGACGACGCTCGGCTCGGTCTTCTCCGGCAGCGTCGGCGGCGTGCTCTTTGACAAGCTCCCCGTCCGTTCGGCGCTCTTGGTGGGCGCGGCCGTCGCCGTCGTCGGCGCGGTGGTGTGCATCGCCTTCTCCAAGCCCGAACGCGAGCCGAACCCGCAATAAACTCTATATATAATAGTAAGAGCACCCCCAACGTCACCGGGGGTGCTCTTTTTTGGTTCAGTTCATCACGCCGTAATCTCGCCGTGCATGTTGCGCTCGAACTCGCGCGCGAGGTCTGCGGGGGTGAGGTTGCGCTCCAAAAGCCACATCAGCTTGGTGACGGCGGCCTCGGTGGTCATGTCCCCGGCGGGGATCGCCCCGCAGTCGAGCGCGCGTTGACCGACCTCGTAGGTGGTCATGTCCGTGGCCTCATAAAGGCACTGGCTGCAAATCACCACGGCCACGCCGCGCGCCACCAGCGCGCGCAGCTCCGCCACCACGTCGCGCCGGAGGAAGTTGATTCCGCCCGACCCGAACGCCTCAATCACCAGCCCCCTGCACCCCGCGTCTGCGAACGCGGAGAAAAGATGCGGGTCAACGCCGGGAATGAGCTTCATCAGCGCCACGCGCGGGCTGACCGCGTCTTCGAGGCGGCATTCGCCCTCCTGCGGCGGGATGAGCTCCCGCCGCAGAGCAAGCCCGTGGGCGTTTATCTCCGCCACGGCGGGCAGATTGACGCTTTCAAACGCGTTGAACGCCGTCGTGCGCACCTTGACCGCGCGGCAGCCGAGAAACACCTTCCTGTCAAACGCCACGAACACCCCGCTCACGCCCGACGCGGCCATGGCGAACGCGCACTGGAGATTGGAAAACGCGTCGGAGAGAATGTTGGCGATGGGCGTCTGGCTGCCCGTGAGGACGACCGGGCGGTCAATCCCCGGCAGCATGAACGTCAGCGCCGAGGCGGTGTAGGCCATGGTGTCCGTCCCGTGGGTTATCACCACGCCGTCATAATCCCGGCGCTCATCATAAATGCACCGGGCGATGAGCGCCCACTCCTCCGGCTGAATGTTGCTGGAATCGAGCGTGAGCAGGGAGTGCACGGTCACGTCATAGTGCTCGCGCCCCGGAAAGCGCAAGAGCGATGCCTCGTCCTCCCCCGGCGCAAGCCCGTGCTCCGACGGCACCGACATTATCGTCCCGCCCGTGGTTATCAGCAAAATGCGCTTTTTATCGTTCGTTTTATTATTCATCTTATGCTCCTTGAATCAACCGTTCTCCCGCGCCTCGGCATAGATTTGCCGCACGGTGGTTTGGGCGCAGCGGATGAAGGTTTTTATGCTGTGGTCATTTTGGCGCGCGCCGTTGACGACTATGCCCAGCCGCCGGCAGGCCGCCGGTTCGAGCGGCAGGGCGAGCACGTGGTCGTTTATGCCGTCCATGATGAGCTTGGACAGCACGCTCACGCCCAGCCCGTGCGCCACCATGGACGCAATCGACGCGTCGTCCAGCCCCGTGTAGCGGAACACCGGCGCGATGTGCCCCCCGCCGGCGGACAGCGCCGGCATGATGTCCAAATCCTGCCCGTCGGACGGCATGAGAAACTCCCTCCCGTCGAACAGCTCCACCGGGTACGCCCCGCCCACCAGCTCCACATCCGCCGGCAGTATGGCCAGCAGCGGGTCATCGTGCAGGTCAATCCAGCTCATGCTTTGGCACAGCGACGGCTGAAAGCTGACGATGGCGCAGTCAAGCTCGTCGTTGCGCACAGCGTTATAGCCGTCCTGCATGCTGCCGGTGGTGATGAGCACGTCGGTTTCCGGGCTGACGCGCCGAAGCTCGGCCAATATCGCGGGCAGCCATTGCCGCGACACGCTCGCATAAGCCCCCAGCCGCAGCACCGTGTGGCTTTTGCGCACGAGCCTGTCCACGCTCTGCTCCAGCTCGTCGGCGCATTTCACCAGCGCCGTCAGCTGCGGCAAAAGCTCGCGCCCCGCGCCGGACAGGCGCACCCCGCCCTTGCTGCGCACGAGTATCCTCACGCCCAGCTCGTCCTCCAGCGAGTTCATCATGTGCGTCAGCCCCGATTGGGTGTACCCCATCTCCTCCGCCGCCGCGGTCAGGCTTCCCTTCTCCAGCGCCGTCAACAGCGCCGCAACCTTTTTAGTGTCCATAATCGTTAATCATTTCACTTTCTTATGATTCGGCTTATATATTACGATTTATAATGACAAACATTTTATATTTGCGTTTTGCATTCGCGCCTTGCGGTGTTATAATCCCGTTAAGATTGTTTGGCAGTCTATAAATTTTTCGCAAAGAGAGGTATGGAAATGGAAAACAAACGCGGTTCATGGGGCAGCAACCTCGGCTTTATCCTCGCCGCCGTCGGCTCGGCCGTGGGCTTGGGCAACATTTGGGGCTTCCCGTACAAAATGGGCAAAAGCGGCGGATTCACGTTTTTGCTGGTGTATCTCATCTTGGCCGCCATCGTGGGCTTGACCGTGATGACGAGCGAGCTTGCGCTGGGGCGCAAGACCGGCACGGGCGTCGTCGGCGCGTACAAGGCCGTCAGCAAGAAGTATAGCTGGGTCGGCTGGCTGGGCATCATCGCCCCGTTTCTCATCATGAGCTTTTACACCGTCCTCGGCGGGTACTGCATGCAGTACATGAGCCTCAACCTCGCCGAGCTGGGCTTCGGCCTGAGCGGCCTGTTCGGCAGCTCCATCACCGGCGGCAACACCTTCGGCGCAATGCTGACCAATCAGTTCGGCTGCGCGCTGTTCACGCTGCTGTTTCTCGGCCTGTGCATGATCATCGTCAAGGGCGGCATCTCCGGCGGCATTGAAAAGTTCAACAAAATCGGCATGCCCGCGCTTTTTGTCATGCTTTTGGTCGTCATCGTCCGTTCGCTGACTCTGCCCAACGCGGTTGAGGGCTTGAAGTTCATGTTCGTGCCCGGTTACGCGGTGGAGGGCGGTTTCATTGAGGAAGCGCCCAGCCTCATCTCCGTCGTCGGCACGGCGGGCGGGCAGATGTTCTTCTCCCTGTCCCTCGCCATGGGCGCGATGATCACCTACGGCTCTTATCTCGACAAGAAAGAAAACCTCGTCAAAAACTCCGCCATCATCGTCGTCTGCGACACCATCGTCGCACTGATGGCCGGCTTGGCCGTCATTCCCGCCGCCGTCGCCAACGGCATCAACAGCGGCATCCCCGTCAACGAAATCGCCCTCGGCGGGCCGAAGCTCCTGTTCGTCACCTTGCAGGACGTGTTCTCCTCCATGGGGCCCACCGGGCCGCTGTTCGGCGTCATCTTCTATCTCCTGGTCATCATCGCGGCCATCTCGTCGGCCATCTCGCTGATGGAGGTCATCGCGGCCTACTTCATCGACAAGCGCACCGCGCAGGGCAAGAGCGCCGACCGCACCAACATCGTCCTTTGGGTGTCTGCGGCCATCACGATTGAGGCGCTGCTCGTGGCAGTGGACGGCCTCGGCTCGAACGGCGTGTGGGTGCCGTTCCAGAGCTGGTTCGGCGTGGACACGTGGAACGACTGCTGGCTCGACTTCATGGACTGGTGGTCTGAGGGCTTGGCCATGCCCGTGGGCGCGATGCTCATGGCGCTGATGGTCGGCTGGGAGCTCAAGCCCGACTTCGTCCTCGACGAGGTCCACTCCGGCGTCAGCTCCAAGGCGTTTGACACCTTCTACAAGGTGTGCATCAAGTGGCTCGTCGCGCCGCTGATGGCGCTGGTTTTCGCCGGTCAGATGATGGACTTCTTCGGCAAGGTCAACAACGGCATCCTCTACGGCATCGCCTTCGGCACGCTCCTCGTCTTTTTCGTCTACACCCTCATCGGCAAAAAGTCCGACAAGAAATAAGTATCTCCCGCGCGCTCACCCCGGCTGACGCAAAGGCGTCAGCCGGGATTTTTTTGTCCTTCCCCCGCGCAAATCGTTCAATTTGCGTGAGGTTTTCGTTAAAGTCGCGTTAAGATATTTTTATCCCGCGTTAACAGCGTTAACGCGTTTTGTGTCGAAAAGCGTCGTTTTCGGCCTTGGGCGGGGGTGGTGCATGCGCACGTTAAATGGCGAAAGAGCCTTGAAAATCAGTCACTTTTCGCCGCGTCGGCGCTTGTTAATTATTTCTCTTTCTTATGGTTGCGTATATCCATTAGAAATCCTCATCATAAACATAATAATGTAGAAGTTCGTAAAATGCAAGCAAAAGTTTATAATTATCCACACGATGTTTTTGTGATGGATAATTATCGACGCAATTCACCGCAGTTTCAATGAAAAGTGAGGAATGAAAATGGAAAACAATCGCACTTCCTTCGGCAGCAACCTCGGCTTCATCATGACGGCCATAGGTTCGGCAGTCGGTTTGGGCAACATTTGGGGCTTCCCGTACAAAATGGGTAAATGCGGCGGCTTTACCTTTCTTATAGTCTACCTCGGCCTCGGCCTCATCGTGGGCATGGCGGTCATGGCCAGCGAGCTTGCGCTCGGCCGCAAGACCGGCACGGGCGTCGTCGGCGCTTACAAAAAGGTCAGTCAAAAGTACAAATGGATAGGCTGGCTGGGGCTGCTGTCCCCGCTGCTCATCATGGGGTTTTACTCCGTCCTCGGCGGCTACTGCATTCAGTACATGTGCCTCAACCTCGCCGAGCTTGGCTTCGGCCTGAGCAACCTCTTCGGCGGCGCAATCGCCGGCAGCAACACCTTCGGCGCTATGCTTGAAAACCAGTTCGGCTGCGCGATATTCACCGCGCTCTTCCTCGGCTACTGCATGTACATCGTCATGCGCGGCCTCGGCGACGGCATCGAAAAGTTCAACAAAATCGGCATGCCCGCGCTTTATCTCATGCTGCTCGTGGTCATCGTGCGCGCGCTCAGCCTGCCCAACGCCTCCGAGGGCTTGAAGTTCATGTTCGTGCCCGGCTACGCGGTTGACGGCGGCTTCATCGCGGAATCCCCCAGCTTCATCTCCGTGCTCGGCATCGCCGGCGGGCAGATGTTCTTCTCGCTGTCGCTGGCCATGGGCGCGATGGTCACCTACGGCTCTTACCTCAGCAAGAAAGAAAACCTCGTCAAAAACTCCGTCATCATCGTCTTCTCCGACACGCTCGCCGCATTCATGGCAGCCTTGGCGGTTCTGCCCGCGGCTGTTGCCAACGGCATCAACAGCGGCGTCGCCCCGGCTGACATCGCCCTCGGCGGCCCGAAGCTCCTGTTCGTGACGCTGCAAGACGTGTTCTCCAACATGGGTCCCACCGGCCCGCTGTTCGGCGTCATCTTCTACCTGCTGGTCATCATCGCGGCGGTCTCCTCCGCCATCTCGCTGATGGAAGTCATCGCGGCGTACTTCATCGACAAGCGCACCGCGCAGGGCAAGAGCGCCGACCGCAAAAAGATCACCATCGCGGTCTCCTGCGTGATCCTCGTCGAGGCGCTCATCGTCGCGCTCGACGGCCTGGGCACGAACCCGATTTGGCTGCCGTTCAAGGACACTGTCCTCGCCGGCACGTGGAACGCCGACTGGCTTGACTTCCTCGACTGCATCTCCGAGGGCATCATGATGCCCATCGGCGCAATGCTGATGGCGTTGATGATCGGCTGGGAGCTGAAGCCCGATTACATGCTCGACGAAATCCACTCCGGCACGAAGAACAAGTTCTTCGACATCTTCTATCGCGTGTCGATCCGCTTCCTCGTGCCGCTGGCAATGGCGCTGGTGCTTGCCGGTCAGCTGTCCGACTTCTTCCCGCTCACCAACGGCATGCACTATGTCATCGCCTTCGGCGTGCTCGCGGTGTTCTTCATCTACACCCTCATCGGCAAAAAAGCACCCGCCAAGGAATAATCCCCCTACATATTATAATAGTACACACGGCGCGCGGAGCATTCCGCGCGCCGTTTTCGTCCGCCCCCGCGCGTACAATTTCGGCGAAAACGAAAGATTTTACTCATTTTCAGCATTATCTCTCTTGCAATTGAACAAAAACTTATATACAATATACCCATAAAAACGGCAAATAGTCCATTTTCGACAAACGCTTCACGGAGGTATCATCATGCTTGACCCCAGCTTCGCCAAGGATCAGTTCCGGCTTGACGGCCGCCTCGTCGGCTGCTCGCCTTACGGCTTCGGCCATATCAACTCCACCTACCTCGTCGTCACCGAGACCGGGCGGCGCTACATCCTGCAGGGCATCAACCGCCACGTGTTCGCCGACACCGTGGGCTTGATGCGCAACATCGCCGCCGTGACGCGCCACATCGCCGCCAAGCAGTCCGACCCGCGCGGCGCGCTGCACCTCGTGCCGACGCTCGACGGCGCGGATTATTACACCGACCCCAACGGCGAGCACTGGCGCATGTATGACTTCGTCGAGGGCAGCCTGTGCCTCCAGCAGCCGGAGACCGCCGACGACTTTTATCAGAGCGCCGTCGCCTTCGGCACGTTCCAACACCAGCTCGCCGACTTCCCGGCGGAGACCCTGTGCGAGACGATACCGAATTTCCACAACACGCCCGTGCGCTATGCCGCCCTGCGCGAGGCCGTCGAGCGCGACGTGTGCGGCCGCGCGGCAAGCTGCGAGTATGAGATACGCGAATATCTCGCGCGCGAAAACGACGCCGCCGCGCTCGCCAACATGCTCGCCCGCGGCGAGCTGCCCCTGCGCGTGACGCACAACGACACCAAGCTCAACAACGTCATGCTCGACGAGACCACCCGCAAGCCCCTTTGCGTCATCGACCTCGACACCGTCATGCCCGGCCTCATGGCCTATGACTTCGGCGATTCGATCCGCTTCGGCGCGTCCACCGCCGCCGAGGACGAGCAGGATTTGTCCCGCGTGAGCATGGACATCGGGCTTTATCGCACGTTCACCCGCGGCTTTGTCGGCGTTTGCGCCGACATGACCGACGCCGAGGCCAAGTCCCTCCCCCTCGGCGCCAAGCTCATGACCCTTGAGTGCGGCGCGCGCTTCCTCACCGATTACCTCAGCGGCGACGTTTACTTCGCCGTCCACCGCGACGGGCACAATCTTGACCGCTGCCGCACCCAACTCAAGCTGGTGCAGGACATGGAGCAAAAGTGGGACGAGATGAACGCCATTGTCGACGCCGAGCGCGCCTCGGCGCTCGCCGCGAAATAATCGCGGCGACGCCGCGTATAACAGGAGGCATGCCCATGGACGCTTCAAAGAGCAAAAACGTGCTCATCAACAGCGACAAACTCAAGCGCCTTCTCACCAACCTTTACCTCATCGCGGGCATACAAACCAACATTTATGACAAAAACGCCGTCGATATTCAGATTTTCGGCAATCACACGGACTTTTGCCGCGTGATGAACGCCTCCCCCGCCGGGCATGAGCGCTGTCTCAAATGCGACCGCGAGGGCGTGCGCCGCTGCGCCGAAACGCGCAAGCCCTACCGTTACCGTTGTCACGCAGGGCTGTGGGAGGTCATCATCCCCATTTTCGACAGCGGCGAGCCCGTGGCGTACCTCGCCTTCGGCCAGCTTCTCGACGACGCGCCCTATCGCGAGCAGTGGAACGCCACCCTCTCCGCCCTTTCGTGGTATGACGGGGACATGATGGAGCTGCGCGACTGCTTTTGGCGCTTGCAGCGCCTGTCGGAGACGAAGCGCCGCGCGTATGAAGACGTCCTGCTCGCGCTCACGTCGTATATCCAGCTTGAGCGCATCATCCGCTCGGCCGAGCTGAGCGACGAGCAGCGCCTGCTTGACTATATCGACAAGCACTATATGGAAAAGCTCTCCCTCAAAACCATCTCCGCCGAGCTGCACATGGGCACGACCAAGCTGTGCGCCGTGGCCAAAAAGATAAGCGGCGGCGACGGCAGCGTCACCAAGCTCACCGCCCAGCGCCGCGTGGACGAGGCCAAGCTCCTCCTCGCCAACCGCTCCCTCTCCGTGGCGGAAATCGCCGAGCGCGTCGGCTTTTCCGATTATAACTACTTCACGAAAACCTTCAAAAAAACCGTCGGCGTCACGCCCTCGGAGTATCGCGCGCACAATTTGAGCTGAACATTTCTCCCGCGTGGGTCAAGCCATCAACCTCAATCTTGAAGTCGTCTCCTGGAACGACGTTTACACCGTCGTCGACACCCGCATCGCCAGCGGCCAAGCCCCCGACATCCTCAACATTGACGTTTTCGCAAACTACGCCAATGACGGTCTGCTCATGCCCGTTTCCGAGTACTGCCCGGACGAGCTGTTTGCCGACTTCTTCCCCTCCTTCATCGACCAGTCCGTGATTGACGGTGTGTGCTGGGCCGTTCCCGACCTCGCCTCCGCCCGCGCCCTTTATTACAACGTCGACATGTTCGACGAGATGGGCATCGCCGTCCCCACCACCTGGGCAGAGCTTGAAGACGCCTCCCAGACCATCCTCGACTTCTACGGCGGCGAAGTGTACCCCTGGGGTATCGACATGACCACCGATGAAGGCCAGGCTGCATTTGCTTACTACACCTGGGCCAACGGCGGCGGCTTCGTCGACGCTGACGGCAACTGGGCCATCAACTCCGACGCCAACGTCGAGGCCATTGAGTACGCCATCGGCCTTGTCAACAACGGCTTCACCAACCCCAACCCCGAAACTCAGACCCGCTATGACCTGCAGGATATGTTCGCTGCCGGCAAGCTGGCAATGTGCATCGCCCCCAACTCCATGCCCACCTACTGCGCCGATAAGGGCACCACTGTCACCATGGCCACTGCCGCTATCCCCGCAAACGAAGGCATGACCAGCTCCTCCGTCGGTGTCATGGACCGCGTGATGGCGTTCAAGGACGACTCCGCCCCCGATCAGGCCGCCCGTAACGAGGCCATCGGCAAGTTCCTCACCTTCTTCTACAACCCCGAAAACTATGTCGGCTGGGTCAGCATGGAAGGCTTCCTCCCCGCTGTCAACTCCGCTGTCGGCGCACTTGTTGAGTCCGATCCTTCCTTCTCCGCATGGCTTGACGTTCTCAACTCCTGCCAGTTCTACCCGACCGCCAAGGCCGAGTGGGATCAGGTCAAGCAGGGTGTCATCGCCGCTGAGCAGAACGCTCTCACCGGTGCCGATGTCCGCGCCGAGCTTGACGCACTTCAGGCCTCTCTCGTCGGCTGATTGCGTTGACACTTAATCCAACATAACAGCTTTCAAGGGGTCGGGCCATGGCCCGACCCCTTGTTCTTTTTCAAGCCCTGTGCGTTTTTGCGGGCAAGCCTTGAAAAAGAACATATTGTTTTTATAATAAAAGTCTACAGAAAGAAGGTTGAGGAGTGAACAACAGACTCGGTAAAAAGGTAGAGCCTTATGTGTGGCTGCTGCCGAGCATTATCCTCATGGCGATTTTCCTCGTCTATCCGATACTCATCGTCTTCAAGCTCTCGTTCAGCGAGATCTCGAAATCCGGCGTTGTGGGCGGATTTGTGGGGCTGCAAAACTTCAAGGACGCGGTGACTTTGCCCGCGTTCAAGGTCGTCATGAAAAACACCGCCGTGTGGGTCGTGGCGGTTGTCGGCCTGTCGACGCTTTTGGGCTTTGTCATCGCGATGGTTCTCAATCAGGAGTTTCCGGGGCGCAAAATCGCCCGCGCCATCGTGGTGTTCCCGTGGGCGACGTCGCTGGTCATTCAGGCCTCCGTCTGGAACTACATAATCAAGTATGAATACGGCAATCTCAACAACATTCTCCTCAATCTCGGCATCATCAAAGATGCCATCAACTGGCGCTCGTCGTTCCAGATTGAGTTCATGTGGGAGTGCTGGGTCGGCATATTCGTCACAATCCCGTTTGTCACATTCTGCGTCCTGTCCGGGCTTCAGTCCATCGACACCTCGCTCTATGAGGCCGCGGACATTGACGGCGCCAGCTTTTGGGACAAGCTTTTCAATATCACCATTCCCCTCGTCAAGCCCTCCCTCACTATGTCCACCGTCCTCAATATCATCTATGTTTTCAACTCTTTCCCCATCATCTTCACCATGACCAAGGGCGCGCCGGCCAACCAGACCGACACCCTCGTCACCTATCTATACATGCTCAACTTCTATGACCGCAAGAAAGGCCCTGCCACGGCGCTGTCCGTCATCGGTTTTTTGATTCTCTGCATCTGCGCGGGCATATACATGGTGGGCGTGATGAGAAAGGAGGAGGAGTAAATGAAGTCCAACGCATCCTTGAAAAAGACCAACCGCGTCGCGCTGTGGCTGCTCCTTCTCGCTTTCGCGGCGGCGCTGCTGCTTTTGTGCATGCCGGCGTATGAAATGGACTCCGCGGTCTACACCAAAAAATCCGCCAACACCTTCGTCGGCGACGAAAAGTACAACGAGGTCTTGGCCGAGGTCAACGCCGTGGCCGAGCAATACCGCGCCGACGGCCTTGAGGTCGAGCTGCGCGAAGAGGTCATCGAGCGCACCAACTCCAAGGGCGAAACCACCAGCATGGTCAGCTTCACCCTCAACCAGTCCTTCACCAAGAGCGCCCTTGATTTCATCACGGCTGGGCTCAGCTCGTCGTGGGTTATCATGCTGATGCTGCTGCTGCTTGCCATGTCGGCGGCGTGTGCCCTCTTGGGCAGCGCGTGGTCGATGGACACGCCCCAGCGCGAGCTGATGGGGCGCGAGCGCAGCATGCGCACCGCGAGCGAAATCTCCGCGCTCATCGCCATGCTGTGTGTGCCGGTGTTCATGATGATGAACACTTACGCCCTCTCCCGCCGCGTCACGCTTTACTCCTCCGGCATCGCCGAAGAGGGCAAGGACGCGTTTTACTCCGCGCTCGACGCCTTCCTCTTTGACGGCCTCGCCGGGGACAATATCGGCGCGGCGCTCAAGGCGCTCACCTTTGAGGCCACGCCCGCCGTGTGGCTGGCGCTGGCGTGCATGTTCCTCATGCTCGTCGCCGCCGTCCAGCTCCGCCACGGCACGGTTCAGCCGGTGCTCCTGCGCGGGCTGATGTACGCGTTTGTCATCGTCGTCTGCGTCGTCATCCTCTATCCGTATTACGTCATGGTCGTCTCCGCGTTCCGCTCCAACGCCGAAACCAACGACATGTACTTCCAGCACATTTTCCCCACAGAGTGGCTGTTCTCCAACCTCACGCACATCATGAACCGCGGCGTGCCGCGCTTCCTCTTGAACTCCCTGCTCATCGCGGGCGGCGCCACGGGTATTGCCCTCCTCTGCGGCATTCCTGCGGCTTACGCCATGGCGCGCATGAACTTCAAGGGCAAAAACATCTTCCTCGGCTTTGTCATCATGAGCCAGATGTTCTCCCCGGTGGTGCTGCTCATCGGCATTGCCCAGCTCATGAGCACCTTGAAGCTCAATGACTCCATCGTCGGCCTCATGCTGATAAACGCCGCGTTCAATCAGGCGTTTGCGATTTGGCTTCTGCGCGGCACGTTCGTGTCCATCTCCCCGGAGATGGAGCAGGCCGCGAGAATCGACGGCTGCACGACGCTCGGCTCGCTCATCCATGTGCTCTTGCCCATGGCCGCCCCCGGCATCGTCACCACGCTCATATTCGTCTTCATCAACGCCTGGAATGAGTACACCATCTCCACCGTCCTCATCTCCACCACGTCCAACCGCCCTATCACCGTGGGCATCACGCAGTTCTCGTCCTTCAACATGATTGAGTGGCAGTATCTCTTCGCCGCCTCCCTCCTCGCCACCATCCCCGTCGTCATTCTCTTCATGTGCATCGAAAAGCACCTCACCTCCGGCCTCACCTCCGGCGGCGTCAAGGGCTGACGGACGAGAAAAGCAAGTATAAACGCAAGTATAAAACCGAGAATAAACGCAACAATAGCAAAAGAGCACCGGAACACAATCCGGTGCTCTTTGCGTCGTGCGGGGTGGGCGACGTGGCCATGCACCACCGCGACGCCACCCGCGAAGCAACTGCCAATCAAGTAAAATCGTCGGCAAATCGCAAGTGTTTATCACGTTTTTTGTCGCCAATCCACGTTCGAGTCAAGCATGGGTCAAGTAAATCACGCCCAATAGGGCAGATACTTTCTGTTCTTGTCCGAGGTGGAATCCTCTGATATTTTGATTAGTCCGGCGTCACAAGTTTCGTTGAGCAGGCGCGTCATCATGGCGCTGTTTTTCTGCTCGATTTGAAAACGCTCTCTCAGCGACGAATTTGTCATGTATTCGCGGTTCACGCGTTTGAGACAAGCATGCAGATAACACGCTCTTCGCCGATCGTCCTTGCTCATCTGCGCATAGGTTTTGTAAGAAAACAGAGAAATTTTCGTGTGGTTGTTGTAAATATCAATTTCCGGGGCGGGCAATTGATAGCTCTCGGTTTGGAACACAACCTTGTCGTATCCGCTGCCGCGTTCCTCACAAACGCCTATTCGCCGCATAAAAGAAGCCAGCTTTTCATTGCGCGAAATCGGCGGATGGTCAACAAATCGTTCCTTCTCAATCAGCGGGATGCCGGGGTTGGTTATCTCCATTCGGTCGTCAAATATTTCAACCATCGGGCTTGTGCCCTGCAAAAAGAAGTTTTGGTGAATGATCGCATTGGCAACCAGCTCGCGCACCGCAAGCTCCGGATACATTGGGACATCTTTTCGCAGAGCCGCGCCCATGACCTCATTCACCGGGAGCAAGCCGTTGATGTACCCAATCAAGCCCTCAAACCCGTTTGCATATCCCTTTGCGCCAATCTGTTCCTTTGCCGAGCACATGCGGCTGTTGCCGGAATACTTAATCACTCTGATGGCCTTGCGCTCCAGTGACGGAAAATCCGCCAGTCGCTTTGCAAACAAAATCGCGCCGAGGTTTGTGATATCATAGTTTCCGGCCTCGTTTTTGGATATCATTCCGTCCGCTTGCAGTGCGTCCAAAATCCCTTGCTTATCGCTCGGAAGATCCATCGAGAGCAGCTCAAAATATGCCGCATAATCCAAGCGGCGAAGCACATAATCTCCGGCAACGTGATCCATCGCCACCATCGTTTCAAACGGCCTGCGCGACAGCACTGCCCAAAGCTCACGCTCGGTGTCGGGAAAATCCTTCAGCTTTTTCTTGTATGAGTCAATGCGAATATAGTCGACGCCTCTGAATTTCACCGGCGCTGAATGTGCGGCGCTGACCTCCATTAAAACCACGTTTTTCCCGTCAATAGTGCACGAATGAAAATAAAACTGCACCTGCGGCTCAAGCTGAGTCGCAATCCACAGCTCCAAGCCTTGATTGCCCTGTTTTTCCTTGGACGGGACGAATGTTGTGCCGATAATTTCATGGTTGACGTCATCCACGCCCCAAATAAGAAAACCGTGCTCTTGGTTGAAAAGCGCCGAGGTGTTGGACAGGGCGCTGACATACTCGCCAATTGCCTGCGGGTTGAAATTGTTGGTCTTGAATTCAATCCACGGCAATTCCGCATTGTGACTCCGCGATTCATTCACGATGTCTTCGATAATGCTCTTGTCAAAAGGCATATTAACATCACCCCTAATCAATTCACATTTTACCGCAAGTCAAGCAACCGGTCAAGTAAAATAGCTCGCGAAAAGTCACACTTTCCGGCAAATTCATCGGCTTTTGGCCATAATCTTTGCAAAAGCAATCCTCTTTGAAACATGCCGGTCAAGTAAAAACAGCGGGTCCGGCGACCCGCTGTTTTGTTATCTTGCGCTTGCTGTGTAGGGGTTCAAATCCCCACGCTCACTCCTTCACAGTACCATCTGCGTTGAAGAGGGGGAGCTTGTTGAGGAATATGATGTCGCTGCGCTCGGCGGCGTCAC
>CAZUSM010000020.1:0-17084 GCA_964623675.1 uncultured Oscillospiraceae bacterium | reverse complement strand
TCACGTCAACGCTTTTGGCGAAAATGCTCTCGCCCTTATATTCCACCTCGCCCGCAATGCGCACGCCAGGCACAAGGTCGTTCATGCGGTTGAGGGTCTTGAGAAAGGTGGTCTTGCCGCAGCCGGACGGGCCTATCAGCGCGGTTATGCTTTTTTCGCGAACAGCGAGGTCAATGCCTTTCAGCGCCGCATTCTCCCCGTACCAAAGGCGCAAATCGCGCGCGGTTATAATATCGCTCATGTGCTTCTCCTTTTTGCAAAATATCTCCCGACAAGCTCGGCGGCGAGGTTGATTAACAGCGTCAAGACAAGCAATATCGCGCCTATCGCGAACGCTGCGCCGAACTCGCCCTCTTCCTTTGCGTAAACATACAGCGCCACGGAAAGCGTCGCGCCGGGGCGCGACAGCCCCTCAAAAAAGCCGTTCAGCCCGTGCGCAAGCCCCGCCGTGAACAGCAGCGCCGCCGATTCGCCCAGTATGCGTCCGACGGCGAGAATGCACCCGGTTATAATCCCGTCCACACAGCCGGGCAGCACCACCGTGCTTATCACGCGCCATTTCCCCGCGCCGAGGGCAAACGCCCCCTCGCGAAAGCTCTGCGGCACGGTTTTCAGGCTTTCCTGCGCCGTGCGCATCACCGTCGGCAGGTTCATTATCACCAGCGTCATCGCGCCCGCGCCAAGGCTCGTCCCCATGCTGCGGGAGAATATCAGCATGCCCACCAGCCCGTAGATTATCGACGGTATGCCCGAAAGCGTCTCGGCGGCGTACTCAATCGCGGCGCTCACGCGCGCGTGGCGGGAATATTCGTTCAAATATATCGCCGCGCCCACGCCGATGGGCAGCACGACGGCGAGCGTGGCGAGGATGATGTAAAGCGTGTTGAGTATGTCCGGCAGTATGCCGATTCGCCCGGCGAGATAGCTCGGCTTTGTGGACACGAACTCCCACGTCAGGCTGCCAAGCCCCTCGGCGAACACATAAATCACGATGAACGCCGCGAAAAACGCGGTCAAGAGCGCCGAGGCGAGCATCAGCGCGCGCATTGTCAGCGCGTATAGCTTTCTCCTTTTCTCCATGCCGTCATCTCTCCCCGCGGCGCTTCAAAATGACGTTCAGCGCCGCGTTTATCAGCATTATGAACACATACAGCACCAGCGCGATGGAAAAAAGCGCGTCACGCTGGAGACTGCCGGGGCTGGAATACGCCATTTCGCTTGCCACCGCCGTGGTGAGAAACCTAACGCTTTGAAAAAGCGAGGGCATGTTGGCCACGTTCCCCGCCACCATCATCACCGCCATCGCCTCGCCCACGGCGCGCCCCGCGCCGAGGACGACGGCCGCCGCAATGCCGCTTTTTGCCGCCGGGACGGAGACCCGAAACGCCGTCTCCGTCGCCGTCGCGCCCAGCGCGAGCGACGCCTCCTCATACTCCCTCGGCACACTGTCCAGCGCCGTCACCGACACCTTGACAAGGCTCGGCAGTATCATCACCGCCAGCACAACAATCGCCGCCAAGAGGCTCGCCCCGTCGGGCACGCGGAAAACCTTTCTTATCCCCGGCACGAGCACCAGCATGCCCACCAGCCCGTAAACCACCGACGGAATCCCCGCAAGCAGGTTCACCGCGCCCTCCATCACGCGCCGCACACGAGCGGGCGCGAATTTGGCCAGATACACCGCCGTCAAAAACCCCGTCGGCACACCGAGCACGAGCGCGCCCGCCGTGCCGTAAACGCTGGTCAAGATGAACGGCAGTATGCCGAATTTCGGCTCGGCGGCGGTGGACGCCCATGTCCGCCCCAAGAGGAACTCGCCCAATCCGATTTCGCGCACGGCGGGTATGCCGGAGATGATGAGATACACGCTTATCACCGCCACGCACCCCACCGACACGCCGCCGAGCAGCGCGAACACGCCGTGCACCGCGACCTCAACAACCCGATTTTTCTTCATCGCGGCCTTACTTCGCGCTCACGGCGCCCGCCTCGCTGATGATGCCCACGGCGGCGTCGGAGGTGACGAAGTCAATGAAGCTCTGCGCCTCATCGGTGAGCGCGCGCCCCGTGGCCGTCACCAGCACGAACGGGCGCGACACGGCATAGCTTCCGTCCTTCACGCTCGCCTCACTCGGCGCAACGCCGTCCACCGTCACGGCCTTGACCGTGTCCTTCACCGCCGCGAGGGACGCGTAGCCGATGGCGGCGGGGTTGCTCGCCACGGCGGTTATCACGTCACCCGTCGAGGTCAGCTCTTGGCGGTATTTGCACTTGTCCGCCGTGCCTGTCACGGTTTCAAACCCGTCGCGAGTGCCGCTGCCGGCCTCGCGGCCGATGACGACGATTTCCGCCTCTGCCCCGCCAAGCTCTGCCCAGCTTGTGACCTCGCCGGTGTATATCGCGGCAATATCGTCAAGGCTCAGCTCGTCGAGCGGGTTTTCGGGGTTTACGATGATGGCAATGCCGTCGTAGGCCAGCACTGTCCCTGTCAGCCCCTTGGCCTCCTCCTCGCTTTTGAGCGCGCGGCTTGACAGCCCTATGTCGCATCTGCCCTCGGCGACTGCCTGAATGCCCGACCCTGAGCCGGTGGCGTTGTAGCTGACGGGGATGCCCGTTTCGTTTTCAAACGCCTCGCCCAGCGCGCCGATGACCTTGCTCATCGAGGTCGAGCCGTCGGTGGTGACGCTGCCGGTGCTCTTTTCGCCGCCGCAGGCCGTCATGGCAAGGCACAGCGCCGCCGCGATTATCGCAATTATCTTTTTTGTGTTCTTTTTCATATCCTTTTCTCCTTTCAATGTCCTTTTTCCTTTTCATCTTTCCCGCGTCACTCTCTGACGCAAGGGTATATTACCCCTCACTGCGTAAAATCCGAAAGCCGCGCGGGGTAAAATCCGTGTAAAGAACGCGCGCGGGGCAAAAATTCGAGCGCGATTGACATATTTTTGCCCCCTTGCCTCTTTTCTTTATCAAGATATTGTGATAAAATATGTTCATATTTTCGCAAACTCAAATAAGTCAGAATAAACAAGCAAAGGAGAAAAGAAGCATGACCTTCAATGTCAACAGTCCCATTCTTTTCGTCATTGCCGGCGTGATAATCGCCGTTGTGCTTGCACAGTCGGTGTTTTTCCTCGTCAAGGCGTGGCGGCGCGGCCTTGCCATCGGCATGGAGCGCGCAAAGCTCAAACGCATTGCCCGCACGGCGGCCATTTTCACCATTGCCCCCGCCGTGGCCATCGTCATCAGCGTCATCACCCTGGCCAAGGATCTCGGCGTGCCCCTGCCTTGGCTGCGCCTGAGCGTCGTCGGCTCGCTTTCTTATGAAACCATCGCCGCCTCGAACGCGCTGAGCGCAATGGGTCTCGTCTTCGGCAAAGTCACCTCCCTCACCGCCCAGCAGTATGTCACCATCGCATGGGTCATGACGCTGAGCATCATGATCGGCATTTGGCTCGTCCCCGTCGTGGCGGAAAGACTGCAAAAGGGCATGATCAGCATGGAAAACCGCGACCACAAGTGGAGCGAGATTTTCTCCGCCTCCATGTTCACCGGTATGATCTCCGCCTTCCTGGGTTACGTTTTCTGTGACTTCGGCTCGGTGTTCTCCGGCAATCTCCCCGGCCTCATCCCGCCGCTTGTCATGCTCGTGTCGGCGCTGGTGATGTGCGTGGCCGGTGTCCTCGTGAAAAAGACCAACTGGCGCTGGGTCAGCGACTATGCCCTCCCCGCCAGCCTCATCATCGGCATGGCCAGCGCAATCCCCATCACCGCGTGGCTTTCCTGAGTTAAGGGTAATAGGAGGTATATAATAATGAAAAACGAATCGTCCTATATTCATTCCGTACATAAGGCCGGACGCATTTGGAACCTGAGCATGGTCGTCATTCTCATGATGTTCCCGATTCTCGTCGGCATTCTCTTCAACGCCACCCCCGATTGGCACGGCTTTTGGATGGGCATCATCGCCACCGCACCCATGTACTGGGCGGTCGGCATCGTCGAAACCTTCACGTATGTCCCCATGCTCGGCGCGGGCGGGTCTTATCTGAGCTTCGTCACCGGCAACATCTCCAACCTCAAGCTGCCCGTGGCGCTCAACGCGCTTGATCAGGCGGAGGTCAGCATCCGCACCGAGGAAGGCGAGGTCGTCTCCACCATCGCCATCGCTGTTTCCAGCATCGTCACCACGCTCATCATCATCCTCGGCGTCATCCTCATCACGCCGCTCACCCCGATTCTCGACGCGCCCGTGCTCGCCCCCGCGTTTGCGCAGCTCCTGCCCGCGCTCTTCGGCGGCCTCGGCGTCGTGTTCATCTCGAAAAACTGGAAAATCGCCGTCGCTCCGGTCATTCTCATGCTGGCGCTGTTCATCGCCGTCCCCGCGCTCAACGCCTCCACCGTCGGCATCATGGTCCCCGTGGGTGTGCTGTTCACCATCGGCGTGTCCAGAATTCTTTATAAAAAAGGCGTTCTCGACTGATTGAGAATAAACCAAGCAAAATCTAAGGAGGAAATGAATAATGATAGGCTGGATAATTCTTGCCGCAATCGTTGTGTTTCTTGCCGTCATTCTCGTCCGCGCGGCAATGTTCACGCCCAAGGACACCGGCAAAAAGGAATTCGAGCCCGTTGAGTTTGACCGCGATGCCGCCGTCAACTCCCTTGCCGAGCTTATAAAATGCCGCACCGTCTCTTATTACGACCACTCCCTTGAAGACGACGCCGAGTTTGAAAAGCTCATCGGCAAGCTCCCGGAGCTGTTCCCCAATGTCATCAAGACCTGCCCTCTCACCCGCTTTGAGGACAGGGGGCTGCTGTTCCGCTGGAAGGGCAGCAAGGGCGACGGCAAGCCGTCCGTCCTCATGGCGCACTATGACGTCGTGCCCGTTGAAGAGGCCAACTGGACCCACCCCGCCTTCGAGGCCGAAATCACCGACGGCATCATGTGGGGGCGCGGCACGCTCGACACCAAGGTCACCTTCAACGGCATCCTCTCCGGCGCGGAAAACCTCATCAAGCAGGGCTTCACCCCCGAAAACGACATCTACTTCGCCTTCTCCGGCGGCGAGGAGATAAACGGCAAGGGCGCGCGCCACATCGTCAATTACTTCAAAGAAAACGGCATCGAGCTTGAAATGGTCGTCGACGAGGGCGGCGGTGTTGTGGACAACATTTTCCCCGGCGTGCATGAGCCGTGCGGCCTCATCGGCATCGCGGAAAAGGGCATGCTCAATCTTGAATACTCCGTTTCCTCCGCCGGCGGCCACGCCTCCGCGCCCAAGCCCAACTCGCCCATCGTCCGCCTGTCCGCGGCTTGCACCAAGGTCGAAAAGCACCCGTTCAAGGCGCATCTGACCAAGCCCGTGGCCGAAATGTTCGACACCCTCGGCCGCCGCTCCACGTTCCTTTACCGCGTCATTTTCTCCAACCTCTGGTGCTTCAGCGGTGTGCTTGACGCAATCTGCAAAAAGTCCGGCGGCGAGCTGAACGCGCTCATGCGTACCACCGTCGCCTTCACCCAGATGAGCGGCAGCAAAGCCCCCAACGTCATCCCGCCCTCGGCCTCCACCGTCTCCAACCTCCGCCTCAACCCGGAGGACACCGTCGACAGCGCCAAGGAGTATATCGCCTCCGTCGTCAATGACCCGGAAATCAAGCTCACCGTCGGCCAGTGCATGAACCCCAGTCCCATCTCCCGCACCGACTGCATCGGCTGGGAGCGCGTGGCCAACGCCGTCGCCGGTACGTGGCAGGGCTGCGTCGTCTCGCCGTACCTCATGGTTCAGTGCTCCGACAGCCGCCACTACGGCGAGATAAGCGACCGCGTTTACCGCTTCTCCGCCATGGATCTCACCGGCGAAGAGCGCAGCACCATCCACGGCAACGATGAGCACATCCGCCTCGAAGTCATCGGCCGCGCAGTCGAGTTTTTCATCCGCGTCATGAAGCAGTGCTGATTGGGCAGGGCGAAGCATAGAATTATATAATCCGATAAATCATTAAACGCTCCCGCCTCGGCGGGAGCGTAAATGGCATAAAACCGAAAGGATACTCAGCAATGAAAATAGTTGTTTTGGGCGGCGGCGTCAGCTCTGAGCGCCACGTCGCACTCGTCACGGGCACGTCGGTGTGCCGCGCGCTGCGCTCGTTGGGGCACAAGGCCGTGTTTGTCGACATGTTCATGGGCTTGGAGGATTATGAAGGCTCTTTGGAGTCGGTTTTCGATGTGCCGGACGGCTTTTGCGGTGATGTCGCCGTCGGGCGCACCGCGCCCGATATCGCCGCCGTTCGCGCCGCTCGGCGCGACAAAAGCCCCAGCCGCCTCGGCAAAAACGTGTTGGAGCTTTGCCGTCTGGCCGACTGCGTTTTCCTCGGCCTGCACGGCGCAGACGGCGAGGACGGCAAAATCCAGTCCGCGCTTGACCTCTTGGGTGTGCCCTACACCGGCTCTGCCCCCTTGGGCAGCGCCATGGCCATGGACAAGGCCGTGGCCAAGCGCATCATGGAGTCCGCCGGAGTGCTCACGCCGGAATGGCGCGAGATTACATACACCGCCGAGGACATCCCCGCCCTGACCGAGGAGCTTTTTCTCCCCTGTGTCATCAAGGCGGTCAACGGCGGCTCGTCCATCGGCGTCGTCATTGCCGAAACGCGCGATGAGCTTCGCAACGGCCTTGCCGAGGTGCTCAAATACTCCGACCGCGCCGTCGTCGAACGCAAGATTACCGGCCGCGAGATGACCGTCCCCGTCCTTGATGACCGCTATCTCTCCGCCATCGAAATCGTCCCCCCGGAGGGCAGGTTTGACTACGTGGCCAAATACCAGTCCGGCGACGAGGGCGCAAGAGAGATTTGCCCCGCGCGCATCACACCGGCTGAACACGCCCTCATGGGCGAGGCCGCGCTCAGATTCCACCGCGCCCTCGGCCTCGCGGTCTATTCCCGCACGGACTTTATCCTCGACGATGAGGGGCGCGCATGGTGCTTGGAGGTCAACACTCTCCCCGGCATGACCCCCAACAGCCTCATCCCCCGCGCCGCCGCCGTCGAAGGCCTAAGCTATGCCCAGCTGTGCGAAAAAATAGTCCTCCTCTCCCTCGAAGCGAGAAAAAAAGGACTGTAAAAAGCCATTATACGAAACAATCTCCGCCCAAACAGGCGGAGATTGTTATATGTCTAAGTATTCACCCCACGACATACTGCGAGTATATCGGGTAAAAGTCCTCTTGCGCCATTAGGGCGCGGTCGCGGGCGACGTTGGCGATGTCGCCGGGCTGCTCATACTTGAAGCACCATTCGCGCGCGGCGGTGTAAGCGTCGTCGGGGGTGTTGCCCAAATCCATCAAGAGAAAATCCAGCTCCAAATACTTTTGCAAGCCCAGCTCATGCTGCATATAGCGGAGCTGCCCTGTGAGCGTGGTGTAATCAAAGCCGTTGTTCGTGCACCAGCTTGTCAGCCCCGTGCGCCGCTCGCCCAGCCATTGACACAGCCCGTAGCTGCCGTCGGCGCGCGCGGACAGGCGGAACGACGACTCTTTATAAATATTCGCAATCACGCCGCAGGCGGCGGCGGAGCTGTACCCCAGCTCGTTGACGCAGAAATAAAACGCCATCTGCTCTGCCACGGGGTAGATGAGGTGCACCAGCACGCCGTTTGCTGCACAGCGCTCGCCGGTGTTCGCCCAATTGAGGTCAAATGACGCCTTCGCCCCGTCGGCGCGGCACACGACCGTGCGGAAATAATCGCTTGTGGCGGCGGTGACGATGCCGAAGTTGACGGCAACGCCGTTTTCGTCCAGCCAAAAGATGATGTCGCCCGCCTCGGCCTGAAGCGTCCCGCCGAACGGCACACATTCGCCCAGCGCGCAGAAGCCGAAGCCGTTGACCTCGGTGAGATAGGTGTACTGCATTTCACAGTCGGGCAAAACGTCGAACATGCCCACGTCGGTCAGCCCGCTTGCGTCGGCGCAGGTGAGCATGAAGTTGGTGTTCGCCGCGTCAGTGTACACCACGGCCTCCAGCACGTCCGCGAAGCTGTCCGCCGTGGAATAGCGCATGGCGAGGCCGCTTTCGGCCGCGCGCGTGAAGTTGTTGCGCAGCTCGTCATCCGGCGTTGAGCACACCGGGGCATAGCGCAGATAATCTGCCTGCGCCGTGCCGGTCAGATAAATGTCCGTGCGCGGCGTGGGCATGGGCGGGGGAGTGGGCGTCGGTTCGGGGGTCGGTTCGGGCGTGGGCGTCGGCGCGGGTGTTGCCGCCGGAGTGGGCGGGGGAGTGGGCGTGGGTTCGGGCGTCGGCTCAAGCGCGCGCATTTCGTCCACCGCGTTTGACACGATGCCGACCGTCCTCGTCAGCCTCCCGTCCCCGCATGCGCACAGCGTCAGCATCATCGTCAGCGCAAAAAGCGTTGCAATGAGTTGTTTTGTATTTATAGGCATAAGCATCTTCTTTCTCTTTCAGATGCTCATTATTATATAATCACGTGCACATATTTTCAAGTACATCTATCGCGCGGCACACAAAGTCACAGCTTTGCTCACTGTGCATTGAGCAGCTTTCATCCAGCGACTCAAAGTGCTCAAAAAAAGTGTTGAAATGCTCAATTGCGCGCACGGAACGGAAACGAATCATCGGCGTGTCCATATCATTAACAGCTATCATAAAACCGCTTTTTCGACTGAGAAAAAACGAAATGGACGTGTCCTCACGGTTCAGCAAAGGGTTGACATCATTTATCAGAGTCATCCGGCAACTGCCGAGACGTATTTGCTCCACAAGATATTTCAAATGCTCCAGTCTGTCCTCCGCGTCAAAGCGGACGGTCTTACCAAGTATGAAAATATCGCCGTTATAGATATAATCGAGCAGCACAGAACGATAAAGCACAACTGATTTAGGAGCCTCGGAGCATATATCGTTGAATTTCTGGCTGAATGTACCTTTCTTGTAATTCAAAGCATATTTATCGGCAAAGTGAGCATACATGTCTCTCGGCATGCAAATCGGCTGCATATAATCAAGAAAGTAGCGCAGCTGCCCATCCATGACGAAATTATAAAGATGCTGTGTTTCGGATTCCTGCAATATGCTGGTTTTGGAGATAAACTTCAATATTTTGGGCAGGAATGCAAGCTGACGCCTGTATGCTTCAAACTCGTTTTTCAACGTGGCTCTGTCAAAGCAGATAACCGTGTCCTGCTTTCCCGTGAGGGGATTCGGCAAAGAAAAAAGCAGCATTTGATTTTCCACGATAATGAGATTTGATAAATCCGTAGAGCGGTCATGCTCATAAAAGGTATATTTCACTCGTTTATCATAGCGAGTGAAGGTGCAGATAGCGCGGCAGCATAAATCCACATTCTCCTCAAAGTCTTTCATATCAACAAGCTGACGCAGCATCACGGCAAACTCCGGGTCAGAATCCCCTGCTCCCAAAACAGTTGTGAAAAACCCGGCCGTGACATTGCTGTTCACGCTGAGTCTGCTTGCGCAAATACATTCTATCATATCTCTGCCGCTTTCTTCAGCGGCGGCAGAGAATGCTTTTTTGAAAGTTTCATGCCCCACGTTTCCCGAACCGTTCGGAAAAAGGCAGGCGTTGAGAGTATAATCATCTGCGGGGAGCATACTTTCGCTGCTTTTGTACGAGGCAAACAACAGCTCGCATATATACTCGCTTATCTCGCTTTCTTCACAGTGAAAATGAGAGGCAAGCTTATCGCGCCCTCCGGCGCTGCTTTTCAAAATAATAACCTCGGCAATTTTCTGCAAAAGGTCGTCATTGTTTTTTAATGACGGCTTTTTTATGTCATTCACCCAGCGGGATATGTAAGACGCGTCATACCCCAAGCCGTCGGCAAGCTGAGCGAGCTTTATTCCGCTGATGTTCAAAAGCTGTTTTAACGTTTGCCCGAAAGTCATTTTCCTGCCTCCAAATAAGAAAAGCGTAAATTAATAATTTCACATTCTCAAACCCTGTTCATTTTAGCAAAAGCGCCCCACAATAACAAGTGCTTTTACGTCAAAAATGCAAAAAGAAACGGGCTTCGACATCTTTGTCAGCGTGATTCATGTTGCTGCACGGAAATACAACTGCCGCAACATATTTCAACGCCATTCACTTGTGGCAAGTTTAACAATCGGGTTATCATGCATACGGGCAACCGTTTCACACAAAAAACAAATACAAGGAGGTCAATCATGCAGGAAAAAAGCAACAAACTTTTTTACGGCTGGATAATCGTCGGATGCCTGTTTTTGATAACGGCATTGCCGATGGTTTTCCAAAGCAACTTCTTCTCGTACTACCAAGTGCCCGTGTCGCAAGATTTGGGAGTTGACTATGTGCAATTTAGCACAACGAACATTTTCAACACCGTGGCGGGCATGGTATTTGGCATTTTCCTGGCCGGCAAGGTATGCGCAGGCAGGGTGAGGCTGGCCATGGTGATAGGTGCGATAGGGTCTGCCATAAGCTGCTTTTTGCAGTCTTATGTGACTCAGATTTGGCAGTTCTGGTGCTTGGGGTTCATTATAAACGTTTTCATGAACTGCTTCACCTACACACCTATCAATTTCATCATTTCAAGATGGTTCGTTGACAAAAAGGGACTGGCCACGTCAATAGTTTTCGCAGGCGGAGGTGTCGGCGGCGCAATATTCTCAAAGCCGTTTGCAAACATGCTCGCCGAGCACGGCTGGCGCTACTGCTATCGCGTCACGGGCATCATCGTTCTCGTTGTTGTGCTGTTCGTTGCGCTGATGATCCGCAAAGACCCGAGTGAAAAAGGAATTGAGCCGCTGATGGGCAAAAAGCTCGGCGATGAGGACAAGAAAGAGAAAGGCGAGCCCGCCCTCATCGGAGTGACCAAGGCGGAAGCCGTCAAAACAGGCTCTTTCTACCTTTACGCGGCCACGCTCATCCTCGTCGGTATGGCAGCAGCCGGAATCATGACCCATGTTCCGACCTATTTGATAGAGGCCGAGCTTGACTACGCCACCATCATGGTGTTTTACAGCTTCGGCGCAATCGTGGCGCAGATCATCATGGGCGCGCTGTATGACAAAATCGGCTTGGCTAAGGGCGTTATCGTGAATGCCGCAGTGGGAATAATCGCGCTGGTGCTGCTTCTGTCTCTGACGCTGCTTGGCACGGCAACGCCGTATATCGCGATGCTGCTGCTCGCCTTGGGAAGCTGTGTGTCCAGCCTCCTTCCCCCGCTGCTCACGGGCAGTTGCTTCGGCAATAAAGAATTCGGAGGAATATACGGCATTGGCAACACCTTCTTCATGGCAGGGTGCATGATAGGGCCGATGCTGTCCGCCGCCGTGAGAGAAGGCACCGGTTCATACTCTCTCGCATGGATTATCTACATGGGCGTGTTCGCAGGCATCTTCTTGTGCAGTGCCTTCGCGATCAAATGCTCCCCGCTGAATGCCAAAAAGTGATTTTCCGATAAGGGCAAAAGGAGAATAACAATATGTCAATGCTTTCAAATTCCGGTAAGATCGGCTCAATGGAGCTGAAAAACCGCATGATTATGGCTCCGATGGGTCCGCATATAGGCGGGATAAACCGCAAGGCGGTGGAGTACTTTGTGCGCCGCGCCGAGGGCGGGGTGTCTATGATCATGATAAACATGATGGTAACGGATTATTTTGAGGACACTTCGGCATCTCTCGTGCTCACCGATGAAAACTTCCCGCTTTTCAAAGAACTGTGCGACAGAGCGCACAAAGCCGGGTGCAAAATCTGTGTGCAGCTTATGCCCGGCTGCGGGCGCATGGCAGGACCGGCAAAAATGTACCCTGTGCCGATAAGCGCATCCGAATGCCCGTGGCTTTATGCCCCGCAGGTCAAATGCCACGAGCTCACAACGGAAGAAATCGGCATATTGATATCCGAAACCGAGCGGACGGTGAAGCTCGCCGTCGCTGCGGGTGTTGACGCATACGAAATGCACGCCTACGGCGGATACTTGAATGATCAGTTTTTGACTGCCGCATGGAATCTGCGCACGGATAAATACGGCGGCGACGTAAAGGGGCGCGCAACATTCCTCCTGGAGCAAATTGCCGCCGTGCGCAAGAACGCCGGAAACGATGTGCCTGTTATCGTGAAATTCTGCCCGGATCACTGTGTCCCGCTCCCCGGTATGAGAGAGCTTGACGAGGGCATTGAGCTGGCAAAGTATCTTGAAGAAAACGGCGTGGATGCGCTGCACGTGGATGCAGGCTGTCACGAGCGTTGGCAGCTTTCCATGCCGGCGATATTCTATCAAGAAGCCGTGGCACAGCTCAAATCCGCGAAGGCGGTCAGAGAAAACGTATCTATCCCCGTGCTTACACACGGGCGTCTTTCAAACTATGACAAGGCTGAGGCCGCACTGCAAAACGGTATATGCGACTTCACCGTCATCGGAAGAGGCCTTTTGGCAGATCCCGATTTGCCCGAAAAGGTTTGCGCGGGATGCACAGACGATATTCGCCCCTGCATTTCCTGCAACGAGGGCTGCATAGGAAACGTTATGCGCGCCCAGCATGTCACCTGCGCTCTCAACCCGTTCACGGGATTTGAGGACGAAAAGACGCTGAAAAAAGCACAGCAGGCAAAGAAGGTGCTGGTTGTCGGCGCAGGCCCCGGCGGCTGCGCGGCGGCGCTGCTTGCACACAAAGCCGGGCATGACGTTGAGTTGTGGGAAAAGAACGGCTCCATCGGCGGAAAGACGCTGGCTGCCTCTGCGCCGTACATGAAAGCGGATATGATACGGCTTCCCCAATACTACCACACGCAGCTCGTCAAAGCAGACATACCCGTGCACTTCTATAAGGAGGCCACACACGAATCAGTTGCGGCGTTCAAGCCCGATGTGCTCATCTGGGCGGCGGGCGGCAATGTGGTCAGACCTGCGTCTATCCCCGGCCTTGACAGGAGCAATGTTTATTCCTGCGAAGCCGCGCTGCGCAACCAAGTTCCTATCGGCAAGAAGCTCGCAATTATAGGCGGCGGCCAAGTCGGTATTGAGGCCGCGCTGCACTTTGACCGCGTAGGACACGATGTCACTGTGGTTGAAATGACCGACAAGATAATGCCGGAGCCCGCCTTCGTTCAGAATGACCGTATTCTGCGCGAGATGATGGCGGAAAGCCGAGGCACCTATCTAACCGGCACAAAGCTTGTTGAAGTCAACGACCATGGCATATCCGTGGAAACCGCAGACGGCAAGGCGGAAATCGAATGTGACACTGTGCTCCTTGCCATGGGCTGGTCACCGGATACCGATACCGCAAAGACCTTTGAAGACATTTGCCGCGTTCTCACAGTAGGTGACAGCAACAAGTGCCGCAATATTCTTTCGGCAACCGCGGAAGCACTTGAAGCTGTAAACAACATATAACACAAAAAAGAAAGGAAAAGAAAAAATGATTGCATTCCCGTACAGTGAAGACCTCGTAAAACTGGCTCATGAGATTCTCATGAAGGCAACCGAGCCCTACACAGATTATCAGCTCAAGGAAATCCCCCGCATTCTCAACGCAAAGCACCGCTATTTCATCGGGAACGACCTGCGCGACTGGGAAGTGCTGCGCGATGTGTTCACGGAAGAGGGACTGGAGGGCTTCCGCGCCATTTGGACAACAGGCGGCGGCAAGGTCAGCCTTGACGAGCAACTCAATTCCATCCGTTGGAGCATCGGCGAGCAGGAAAACATCGTCCCGACCCACTACGGCGTCAACCAAATCGTGCACTTCATTGATGACACCCACGCCCAGCTTTTGACCCGCATGCATGACCACCATGTTTACATGGATAACGGCGAAGTTTACGCCGGCTGGGGCCTGTATGTCGACGATATGCTCAAGTGCGCGGACGGAAAATGGCGCATTTCCACGGTGCGTCTCAACTACGGTCAGATGGAAAACCAGCTCAGACCCGTTGCCGCAATGATGGCGGCAAGCGCGCCCGAGGAAAAGTAAAAAAAAGCTTTAGGAAAGGAGAACAGTTATGAACAGATTACTCAATAAGGTTGCAATAGTCACCGGCGCGGACGGCGGCATCTGCGGCAAGGCCTCCGAGCTTTTCTGCCAGGAGGGTGCAAAGGTTGTAATGTGCGACATTGACCCACACGTCGAGGAAAAATGCGCCGAGATAGTCGCGGCAGGCGGCGAGGCTGTTGCCATAGTTGGCGATGCATCTCAGCGCGAGACTTGGGACAAACTCCTCGCAACGGCTCTTGAGAAGTACGGCACTGTAGACATCTGCGTAAACGGTGCGGCGAGATTCGCCGTCGGCGAATACGCAGGCGACTGGGACACTCTCACAGTTGAAAAACTGCACGCCGTGTTAGATATGAACCTTGACGCCGTGCTGCATTCTTATCAGACTGTGCTCAAGTACATGGTTGATAATAAGATCCGCGGCAACTTCCTCAACTTCTCCTCCTCCACCGCGCTCGCGTGGAATGGCAGCGGCTTCAGTGGATATCCGATTTCCAAGGCCGCAATTCAGAATGTCACCCTGAACATGGTCAAGCAGGTCAGCCCCACTACCGGCATCCGCTTCAACTGCCTCGCCCCCAACTTCGTCTGGACGCCCAAAACCGCTTATCTTTACGAGAACGAGGGCATACTCGGCTGGTTCAAGTCCGTCACTCCGTTCCCCGAACTCGGTCAGCCCGAGGACTCCGCATGGGCAATGGTTTACCTCTGCTCCGATGAAGCCAAGTACATCAACGGCGTTGTGCTTCCCACCGACGGCGGCTGGCTCACCTGCAACTGATTTATTATCAGCTAGCATTGAGCTATATCTCATAACAGCAAAACACACCTCTATCCGCCATGATAGAGGTGTGTTTTGCTAAATCGTTATACGCAGCTCCTTCATTCGCTTTGCGGCACGTACACCGCGCCGGAGTGGTCGCAAATGGCCTTGTGCAGCGTCGAGCGGCGGTAATAGTACCAGATTATTACGCCGCCGCAGAGCAGCCACGATGTGGGATAGCACATGAAAACAAGGTCAATCGTGTTGAAAATCGGCAGCAGCAGCTCAATCCACGCAATGCGGAAAATGCAAATCGTCAGCGCGGAAATCACCGTCACGGGCACGGTCTGCCCCGACCCGCGAATCGCCCCGGCGTAAACGTCAATGAACGAATAAAACCAAATCACCGGGTATACGTAATACATCATGCTCCGCCCCACGGCGACGGCGGCGGGGTCGTCGGTGAATATGCCCATCAGCGGCGTGAAAAACACGAAAATCACCGCCATCACCGCCAGCGCCGAGCCGATGGTGAACAAAAGCGAAATGCGTATGGCCTTTCTCATGCGGTCATAGCGCCCCGCGCCGATGTTCTGCCCCACGAAGGTGGAAAGGGCGAGGCCGATTGACTCCATTGGCATATATATGAACGCATCCAGCTTTGAATACGCCGTGACACCGGCCATGGCGATGGTGCCGAAGGAATTAATCTTAATCTGAACGATGAGATTGGAGATATTATACATCGAGCTTTGCAGCCCGCACGGAACGGACACGCGAATCACGTCCCACAGCGTCAATTTGTCCGGCTTCATGTGCAGCGGGCGCAGGGCGTAGGCCGGGTTCAACCGGCACAGGCGTATCACCACCAGCACCGCCGTGATGCCCTGCGCCAGCACGGTCGCCCATGCCGCCCCGGCCACGCCCATATCCAGCACCGCCACGGCCAGCAGATCCATCACCAGGTTGCCCACCCCGCCGATGGCAAGATAGATGAGCGGGCGCACGGAGTCGCCCTCGGCGCGGATAAGCCCCGCGCCGACGTTATACACCAGCGTGATAATCGTCCCGCCCATGTAAATGCGCAAATATTCCTCCGAAAGCGCCAGCGTTTCCTCCGGCATATCCATCAGCGTCAAAAGCTGCCGCGTGAACACAACGCCCACGAAGGTCATCACCGCGCCAATGCCGAGCGCGAGCACCATGGCCGAGTCGATGAGCTTTTTCAGGCTCACATTGTCCCCCGCGCCGTAATACATGGCGTAGAGTATCCCCGCGCCTGTGGCGATGCCGAGGAAAAAGCCGATCAGCAGATTGATGAGCGACCCTGTCGAGCCGACGGCGGCCAGCGCCGCGTCGCCGCAATATTCGCCCAGCACGGCGCTGTCAATCGAGTTGTAAAGCTGCTGCAAAAGATTTGTCAGCAGGATGGGGACGGAAAAGCTGATTATGCTTTTTGCGATTGAGCCTTCCGTCAAGTTTATCGCATGGGGTTTCATTTTACGTGCCTATACCTCTTTCAAAACAACACACTGTACTATTAAATACACTCCTGAAAACGTTACCGCATTCTATACCACGCGGCGCATAAATTCAAGTGGGCGCGGCGAACTTTTCGCGCCCCTTTGACGCAAAAACCGTTTTGTTTACAGTTTATTCTCGATTATATCACAGCCGTTGTCAAAATCAAGTTTTGCGCAATTTGATTGAAATTTCATAGAAATTTAAGAAATCCGCATTTTTTTGTTGAACTCCACCAACAACGGTGTTATAATATGACACACAGCTTGGGCTTATGCCGCATTTTCACCGAATTTGCCGCATACCCTGCCAGTATCCAACACTTTTATAGGAGGAACTCAAATGAAGAAGTTTCTTGCACTGCTTCTTGCTCTGACCATGGTGTTCGCACTGTGCGCCTGCGGTCAGTCCGAAGCCCCGGCCGCCGCTCCCGCTGAGGAAGCCGCTGCCCCCGCCGAAGAGGCCGCTGCCCCTGCCGAAAAGTCCGACGCGGACTACACCGGTAAGCTGGTCGTCTACTCTCCGCACGATGCCGACCCTCTCGCTGCCGGCGTTGCGCAGTTTGAGGCCAAGTACCCCAACATCGACGTTGAGGTCATAGCCGCCGGTACCGGTGAGCTGTGCCAGCGTCTGGTTGCCGAGTCCGAGAACCCCCAGGGCGACGTTCTGTGGGGCGGCGGTGCTGACACCCTCGCGGCTTACAACGATTACTTTGAGCCGTACGTCTGCGCCAACGACGCCGTCATCGGCGACGCTTACAAGGATGCCGACGGCTACTGGATCGGCGAATCCCCCCTGCCCA